>NZ_JAGKRH010000249.1:0-1536 GCF_017939245.1 Aeromonas sp. PrichA-15
GAACTTAATCTGAGGATAAAGCCGCGAAAACGGCTGGTACGGGCCAAACCGGAGCCGCTGGCGGTCCCTGAAAAACCCAATCACTGCTGGTCGATGGACTTCATGCATGACCAGCTCGGTGATGGCCGTTCGGTGCGGCTGTTTAATGTGATCGACGACTTCAACCGCGAAGCACTGTGCATCGAGGTGGATTTCTCCTTGCCTGCCACACGGGTCAAACGGGCGCTGGAGCAAGTGATCGCGTGGCGGGGAAAGCCGGTGGAGATCCGCTGCGATAATGGCCCGGAATATATCAGCGAGGAGCTCAAGCGCTGGGCTCAGCAGGAATGGATAGCGCTACGGTATATCCAGCCGGGCAATCCCCAACAGAACGCGTATATCGAGCGGTTTAACCGCACGGTACGTTACGACTGGCTGGGTCATTACCTGTTTGAGTCACTGAATGAATTGCAGGCATTTGCCACAAACTGGTTGTGGACGTATAACCATGAGCGGCCCAATATGGCGCTGGGTGGCTACACACCAAAACAGCGCCTAATGCAGGCCGCATGACCTCTACTTTTGAGTGCCCCTAAGAATGGGGGGAATACCCACCCTCTACCGGGAGCTGCGTCGTAACGCCGGGCCGCAGGGCTACCAGCCAGACAATGCGCATCAGCACGCCACCCACCGACGGGCCAGTGCGGCCAAATCTCGGCTATCTGCCGATGTCATCCAGTTTGTCGAGCTGACACTCGCCTGGTGGTGGAGCCCGGAGCAGATAAGCGCGGTGGGCAAGCAGATAGGCCTCATGGTGAGTCACGAGTGGATATACCGCCATGTGGCCGCCGACAAAGCCCGGGGTGGCCAGTTGTACCGCCATCTGCGCCAGGGCCACAAGCGCTACCGCAAGGGGGCGAGCAGCCTGCGTTCTCCCATCAAGGAAGCCCGCTCTATTGATGAACGGCCGGCTATCGTCGATAGCCGGGAGCGGCTCGGTGATTGGGAGGCGGACACGGTGCTGGGCAAGCAAGGCACAGGTGCACTGGTCACCCTGGTGGAGCGCAAGAGCCGGCTCTATCTGGTCAAGCGGGTCGCGAGCAAACAGGCTGGGGTGGTGCGGGATGCGATAATCGAGATGTTAACGCCCTACATCGAGCAGGTGCATACCATCACCTTTGACAACGGCGGCGAGTTTGCCGAACACAAGGCGATAGAGGAAGCGCTGGGTGCCGAGACTTACTTTGCGCACCCTTACTCTTCGTGGGAGCGCGGTCTGAACGAGAACAGCAATGGGCTGTTGAGGCAGTTTATCCCAAAGGGAACAGACCTGAGAGAGGTCATGGACGAGGATATCAGGAGAGCGGAGCAGTGGCTCAACCTACGACCTCGGAAATGTCTCGGATTCAGGGGTAATCCCCCCGAAAAACTGAGGTGCTCATAAGTAGAATTTTCCCGTACCTTGATACCCGGAGGTTCTACATGAAAACATCACGCTTCAGCGATGCCCAGATCATCGCCATTCTTAACCAGGCCGAGGCTGGCTCCCCCGTTCCA
>NZ_JAGKRH010000250.1:0-293 GCF_017939245.1 Aeromonas sp. PrichA-15
AGCGAAGTGTTCACCTACACCCTGACGGATGCGGACGGAGACGTGAGCACGGCGACCCTGACCCTGACCATCAAGAACGACGATGACGGGGTGACCATCACCAACCTGACGCCCAAGGGCGAGGGCGGGGATGCGAAGGTGTACGAAGACGACCTGCTGGCGACCCGCGGCGCGAACGAGTCGGCGGGGTCGGACAGCAGCAAGGAGTCGACCACGGTGACGGGGGACTTCACCATCAGCGCGCCGGACGGGGTGAAGACCCTGAGCGTGGGTGGCATCAACATCGTGGTGAA
>NZ_JAGKRH010000251.1:0-396 GCF_017939245.1 Aeromonas sp. PrichA-15
ATCTGGATGGACGAACAAGCCATTAAGCAGTGGCATTGCCTGGTCCACCATGGCCGCCGAGGGAGAGGTTTCCACTACAGTGACACCGCCATTGAGACGGCCCTGATGCTAAAAGGCTTGTTCAAGTTGCCGCTGCGGGCGCTAGAAGGCTTCATTAACTCGTTGTTCCAACTGATGGCGGTGCCTTTGCAGTCGCCGGACTATAGCTGTATCAGCAAGCGCGCCAAGACCGTCGACATCAAGTACCGCCTCCCCAGCCAAGGCCCGGTGGCTCACTTGGTCATTGATGCCACCGGCCTCAAGGTCTATGGCGAAGGCGAATGGAAAATTCGCAAACACGGCAAGGAGAAGCGACGAGTGTGGCGCAAGCTCCACTTGGCGGTGGATGCCACAACC
>NZ_JAGKRH010000253.1:0-293 GCF_017939245.1 Aeromonas sp. PrichA-15
TGCTCAAGCACAAGCTGCTGCAAGCCATGAAAGAGTCCGATGACAAGCAGCCCATCAGCGGCATCATTCAGCTCGATGATGTCTACTGGGGTGGCGAGCGCCGTGGTGGCAAACGGGGTCGGGGCGCGGCAGGCAAGACGCCGTTTATGGCAGCAGTGGCCCTGAACAAGGAAGGACATCCAATCAAGATGCGGATGACGGTGGTCGATGGTTTCAAAACCAAGTCCGTTGCTGATTGGGCAAAACGGCATATTGCCAGTGGTAGCGCGGTGATATCCGATGGATTGGCCTGT
>NZ_JAGKRH010000028.1:0-108425 GCF_017939245.1 Aeromonas sp. PrichA-15
ATAACCTGGCCAGAAGGAGGCAATATCAATATGATGCACGGCGACAGCAGGGTGATGGTGGTGGTGTGTTTGGAGACAACCAGTTTACCAGCACCCTGTCTGTCAACTTCCACTTTCCCAGGATCCCGCGAAGAACCTTTTTTTATCCCTCTTTTTTCTACTGCGCCGCCTCGTCTGCCCCCTTCTCTGCTCACGCAATGAAAACAAATCCGGCCCAGCCCTTGAAAATGTGACATGCAGGACAGAAATTGAACTTCGACAATGAGTTATCTCCGAAGGCCTGAGATATTCATGTTAGGTACAGTTGTGATGGTCTATCTAATAAATAGATTTATGTGATTCAAAATTGTGGCTTTGACCGATTAGAAAAAGTCACTATGATGACTCCATCGAAAGTTAAGCGCCTCGTCTGGCACGACTCTTCAACACCAGACAGGCATATGTACATCACCAAGGAGCAAATACATGTCTACCTACATCAACACTGAAATCAAGCCGTTCAACGCCACCGCCTACCACAATGGCAAATTCGTTCAGGTGTCTGACGCTGACCTGAAAGGCAAGTGGTCCGTGGTGTTCTTCTACCCGGCTGATTTCACCTTCGTCTGCCCGACCGAGCTGGGCGACCTGGCCGACAACTACGCCGAATTCCAGAAGCTGGGCGTCGAGATCTACGCCGTCTCCACCGACACCCACTTCACCCACAAGGCCTGGCACGACACTTCTGACACCATCCAGAAGATCCAGTACCCGATGATCGGCGACCCCACCGGCACCATCACTCGCAACTTCGGCGTGATGATCGAAGAAGCTGGCCTGGCTGACCGCGGTACCTTCGTCATCGACCCGCAAGGCGTCATCCAGATCGTTGAAATCAACGCTGGCGGCATCGGCCGTGACGCACTGGAACTGCTGCGCAAGGTCAAGGCTGCCCAGTACGTTGCTTCCCACCCGGGTGAAGTGTGCCCGGCCAAGTGGAAAGAAGGCGACGCCACCCTGGCCCCGTCCCTGGATCTGGTAGGCAAAATCTAAGCCTCCCCGCTCTGAAGACCGGCCCGTTCAAGGGCCGGTCTTGTTTACGGCCCTCAGAAAATGCGCCGGTCTGCTGTGTGGACCTCTGTTTTCTGTATCCGGTCATCGTGCCGGCCCGCATTCAGCAAGAAGGAATTCGACCATGTTAGATACCAACCTCAAACAACAACTCAACGGTTACTTGCAGTACATCGTCAATCCCATCGAGATCAGCGTGTCCGGCAATGACAGCGACAAATCCGCCGAACTCCTGGCATTGGCCAGCGAGATTGCCGAGATGTCCCCCAAAATTTCCCTGACCGATGGCACCAATGCCCGCAAGCCTTCCATGAGCATCGCGCCCCAGGGCCAGGCCCCGCGCGTGCACTTTGCCGGCATTCCCATGGGTCATGAATTCACCTCCCTGGTGCTCGCCCTGCTGCAAAGCGGCGGTCACCCCTCCAAGGCCGATCCGGCCGTGCTGGAGCAGGTGAAGAACCTCAAGGGCGAGTTCCACTTCGAGACCTATATTTCACTCTCCTGCCACAACTGTCCGGACGTGGTACAGGCCCTGAACCTGATGTCCACTCTGAATCCCGGCATCACCCACACCATGATCGACGGTGCCCTGTTCCAGGATGAGGTGAACGAGCGTCAAATCATGGCGGTCCCGAACGTCTACCTGAACGGTCAGCCGTTCAGCCAGGGCCGTATTTCGCTGGAAGAGATCGTCGCCAAACTCGACACCGGCGCTGCCGAGCGCAAGGCGCAAGAGCTGAGCGAAAAAGCGCCTTATGACATGCTGGTGGTGGGCGGTGGCCCGGCCGGCGCCGCCGCGGCCATCTATGCCGCCCGCAAAGGCATTCGCACCGCCATTGTCGCCGAACGTTTCGGTGGCCAGGTGATGGACACCGTCGGCATCGAGAACTTCATCTCCGTGCCCTACACCGAGGGCCCCAAGCTGGCCGCCAGCCTGGAGCAGCACGTCAAGCAGTACGGCGTGGAAGTGATCACCGAGCAGCGTGCCGCCGCCATCAGCAAGGATGGTTACGTCAACGTGGATCTCGCCTCCGGTGCCACCTTGAAGAGCCGCGCCGTGATCCTGGCGACCGGTGCCCGCTGGCGCGACCTGAACGTGCCGGGTGAACTCGAGTACCGTACCAAGGGTGTGGCCTACTGCCCCCACTGTGACGGCCCCTTCTTCAAGGGCAAGCGCGTGGCGGTAATCGGTGGCGGCAACTCCGGCATCGAGGCGGCCATCGATCTGGCCGGCATCGTCGAGCACGTCACCGTGGTGGAGTTCGCCGATACCCTGCGTGCCGACGACGTGTTGCAGAAGAAGGCCCGTTCCATGGGCAATATCGACATCATCATGAGCGCCCGCACCACCGAAGTCATCGGCGACGGCAGCAAGGTGGTGGGCATGGACTACGAAGATCGCACCACCGGCGAGATCAAGCATCTGGCGGTGGC
The DNA here is from genome assembly GCF_017939245.1 of Aeromonas sp. PrichA-15. NCBI lineage: Bacteria > Pseudomonadati > Pseudomonadota > Gammaproteobacteria > Aeromonadales > Aeromonadaceae > Aeromonas > Aeromonas sp. PrichA-15. The sequence continues at coordinate 2,485 of NZ_JAGKRH010000028.1, forward strand.
CGGCATATTCGTCCAGATAGGCCTGGTGCCGAACACCGAGTTCCTCAAGGGGAGCGAAGTGGCCCTGACCCGCTTTGGCGAAATCGAGATCGACACCAAGGGTGCCACCTCCCTGCCCGGCGTCTATGCCGCAGGGGATGCCACCACGGTACCGTTCAAGCAGATCATCATCTCCATGGGGGCAGGTGCCACCGCCGCCCTGGGTGCGTTTGATTACCTCATTCGCAACCCGGCGCCGGAAGCACAAGCTACCCAGGCCGATGCCACCGCCTGATAACCGCCGCCCAACAAAAAACCGACTCCCTGGAGTCGGTTTTTTTATCCCTGTCGTTGGGTCGGCAGCCTTCAACGCCCCTGCGGCGCGTCCCTCTCCTGCCCCTCTTCACTCACCGCTCTCTCTTCTGCATCAGGCACGGCATAGCTCGCCGGCACTGCCTCCCCTTCCAGATCCGTTCTTGGCTCCAGCTCCGCCGTCATGGGGGTGTTGGGGGGCACCGGCATGAAAACCTGATGCTCCGTCAGCGGAATGGGGGCTCGCTTACGCCTGCGCCAGCCGAGATAGGCCGACAGCAGCAGACCGCACAGGGCAAAGTAGACGAACAGCCCCTGTGGTCCGAACGTTGCCATGGTAAAGGGGGCCAGCAGCGGACCCGTCATGGCCCCCAGGCTGTAGGCAAGCAGCAACCCCTGGTTTGCCCCCAGCACCTGATCCGGGCGCAGTTCATCGCAGGCATGGCTGAGGCTCAAGGGATAGATGGAGAACGCCATGCCCCCCAGCAGGAAGACAAGAGTCCCCTCGACTGGCTCACGCCAGGGCTCCGGCAGCAGCACCATCCACAACGCGATCAGGGTCAGCAGGGCGCAGAGCAGCAGGATCACCAACCGTCTGTCGTAACGATCAGATGCACGTCCGATAGGATATTGCAGACACATCCCCCCCAGGATCACCAGCGCCATCATGTCCGCCACCTGGGAGAGGGAGGCACCGCTGTCGGTGAAATAGAGCGGCAACAGCCCATAGATGGCCCCGAGGATGAGGCCCGAGGTAAAGCTGCTGCCCATCCCCGCCGGAGTGAGGCGCACCAGCTCCAGCATTCCCACCGGCTGGGGTGCCACCATGGCCGGCGTCGCCACTCGGGAGAGAGCCAGAGGCACCACGGAGAGAGTCGCCGCCATGGCGCACAGGGCGAACGGCGTCAGCACCATGGGGTCCACCTGCTTGAGCAGCAGCTGGCCCAGGGCAAGTGAACCGTACAGCAGGATCATGTAGAGGGACATCAACCGCCCCCGGTTCGCCGGGGTGCTTGAGACCAGCATCCAGGACTCCAGCACCACGAACAGGCCGCCGGTGGCAAACCCCCGATCAGCCGCAGCGCCGCCCAGGTGACAGGCTCCACCACCATGCCGTGCAGCAGAAACAGAAAACAGAGCAGGGAGGCATAAGCCGCATAGGCCCGGATATGCCCCACCCGGATGATGAGGCGGGCATTGATGAAGGTCCCCAGCACCAGGCCGCCGAAATAGGCAGCCGACACCAGACCGATGGCCTGGGCGGACACCTGCTCGGCGGAGAGACGCACCGTCAGCAGGGTATTGAACAGACCGTGACCCAGAATGAAGATCACCAGACTGGTCAGGGGGGACAGCAACCTTGTCAGTGCCATGGAGTCTCCTCGCAATAAAAGGGTCATGGTAGCCCCTGCCTCCCGCCCCCTTCAACCCGAATGCCCTCCCCCTGCGGGGCTATGCTTGACGGGAACCCCACATGGAGATCCGAAAGATGAGACTCATGCTGTTGTTGGCCGCCCTGCTCTTTTGCGGCAGCGCCCTCGCCTTCCACTGCCCCATGGACAGCGAGACGGGGACCAGCAAGGCCAGCAACGGCGCGGCATAGAGTGGTGACGCGCCGGGTTCATGGTACTGGCCGTGGTACATTTTCCCGCTGATGGGTCAAGACAGCGCCCCCGCCGTACCCTCCCACGCCTTCCACGCCTTCGCCCTGGCCTTCACCCTGGCCCCGGCCCGCTTGGGGATGTCTTGCGCCACCGCGCACCACGCATCGCTCGCTTCATCAACCCGGATCCGGGCCAGGGCGTCAGCGCCGATACCCAGGGCAGGTTTGCCGGGTCTGGTCGGTGCCTTGGGCTGCTCCACCCGCTTCATGGTGCCGACACCCAAGATCATGCACACAGCATCAGCCACGGCCACCAGCTCACCGGGTAGAGCGCTCACAACGCCCGGAGCGGAGACAGCGGCAACCGTCTGCATGGCAACCTTGCGAACGGGTTTCCTCCCTGCTCGTTTCGACTTGTTTTTGCGTGAGAAGGAAGCCCCATAGCAGGCTCTCACGTGAGCCGTAAAGCTGGTGGCTATGATGGCATTGCCCACGCTCGCGGACAGCGCCTGATGCGGCGTGGCGAGGCCAGCAGGACGGGGAAGGGACGGGAACGGCAGGGCGGCGGCAAACATTGGTTAGGACCTCCAGATTGGGGCCATCCTGGCCGGGTATCACGCGCTCCTATGCGAAGTTTTCAGGGTTGCGGAGGTCATTGCCCCCAGGATTTCACGCAGCGACGCGCTATGGCACATCCATATGGACCCTGTTACCAGGGAAGCGGTATCCGGCGACCAGGGACAGCTCGCCGGGGGTGTATCGGTCGCCAGCATCAGCCACCAGCACCTCAAGCGCGACACGCTCGGGGGCCAGCAGCTCGCCCGCTTCCCACAACCACACGGGCCAGGGGTAGGCGTCCCCGAAGTCGTTGAAGCTCTCCAGGGTCAGCCCCTGCCGGGTGGCGCCGGAGCGCAGGGCAATGGCTCCCAGGGCCTCGTCAAGGGCACCGTGGTAGGAGGTGCGGGGATCGCGGTCCAGGTACTCGGAGACGACAACCCATCGGCTCCGGGTCTGCTCGCCCTCCGGCGCCTCCAGGGCGGTCAGGTCAACAAGGCGCATTTAGATGGCCTCCCCTGCCAGGATAGAGCGGGTAACGGCTTCCTTGGCAGCGTAGGGCAGGTCAAGGTCACCCTTGATTTCACCCCAGAGCTTGAGGAGCTGGAGTTTCGTCATCCCCGACATGGGCGAGTCAGCAAACAGCCGGGACATGGCGACCGTGGCGCCCAGGGCTGCCGGGAGGCTGTTCGGGGTGCCTTCCGGGCTGATCTTGATACCCAGGTTGTAGATCTTGTCCAGGCGCCGGACCTGCTCCACCAGCAACCCTTTCGCGTCACCGAACTGGACTTCGATAACAGCGCTCCGGGCCTTGTTCACGGCGTCCTTGATGTGGGGTTGGCTGGCCCAGTCGCTGGCCCTCTGGCGAACGTGGGGACTGTCCGGCTCGCGGGCAATGTGGGTCCGGTATGCCTCGGTCAGGTTGCCCGTCTCGATCCAGAGTTCCAGGCAAGCGCGGTCCTTGATGCGCAGGGGCTTGGCTACGGTCATGCACCCCCCTTACGCAGGCGCTGGCGCAGGTGGCGCAGGTCGCCCAAGGCTCGCTGGTGGATGGCCTCATTGCCGAAGGTGCGGGATGGCAGGGCTGACAGGTCGGCGATCACGGCGGCCAGGATTTCATCATTGGTGCGCTCGGACAGGGCCTTGGCCTTGATGGCCTGTTTGGCGGTGAGGCCCTTGCCGAAGTCGGCGGGGAAGTTGGTTACATCGTTCATGTGTGTCTCTCGCTTGTACCACCAGCGGGGCCAGTGGGCGATAATGCAGTTTTGCGCTATCAATGAAATCAATGACTTGGCGGCCTTGTCTCGCTGCTCAACCGTCAGTAGATGCCCAGTCCACCAGCAGCGACCAGGGCAATCCAGGCGCCGAGCAGCAGGTAGAACAGCCAGGGGATCATGGGCGGGCCCTCATGCGGGCCTGGGAAGCCTCGCGGCGGTCATGCACCTTCTGGCAGTCCTGGCAGAGGCCAGACAGGCCGACCTCAAGCAGGGGGCGAGAGCGCTTGCACCACTTGCAGACCCGGCGCAGGCGTCCGTCTGGCTCGGGAGCGGCGTTCACCTGCACCACTTGGACGGCTTGGACCCCTTTCGGCTGGTGGGAGCGACCCAGCAGCCAGTCCAGTGCGCGGCCCATCAATGCCGACCCGTGTAGCCCTTCGGGCGGCAACGTGCGATACACCCGGCGAGGTATTTTGTCATCTGGGGCAGCGGGTCTTTCTCGTTGCCTACGCCGTTGGCGTTCTGGTGTGCCAGGAAGGCGTCACGCACCTTGCTGGCCTCCGGGTTGCGCAGGCGGTCGATATTGCCCTGGGCCCAGGCGATCAGGTTCTGGTCACGCTGGAGGGCGTCAGGCTTGGCGTTCTCCAGGTCGATGGCTTGTTGGTAGTCGGATTCGCGCAGGTCGGTGCTCATGGTATGGCCTCGTTTGAGTGATAAATGGTCAGCTTATGATGAACGGTCATCATAATTGTCCGGGTAATGTACTGGAACGGGCCCGTTGGATACAAATCTGGCTGGTGGGCAGGCAAAAGAAAGCCCGCCAGGGCGGGGAGCCGATGGCGGGCAAGAGTAGTCAGCGAGACTGGGTGCAGTGTGCCAGGGGGCGGGGGGCGGTTACAAATCGGGTTGGTGGAAGTAACCAGGGGGCGGTGTACCACTACTGACACCACGACCCAGCCCGATTATTTTCATTGTTCCTACGAATCAATCACTTGCCCGCGTCCCCTCGCTGCCTATAGAGCATGGGGAACAGGGGCCAGAACTGGCCGGGGGCGTCCGGTTGGGCGGTGTAGTGCAAAACTGGCTTTCGCAGTGAAGGGCGTCAAGCGCCAAGGCCTCGTCCGTGGGCCCGAGGAGGTTAGGGTTACCTCCACACTGGGAAAACCGTCTTTGTGGTGTGCTTACCCGCCCCGCTTCGGTCGGTACTTGGCGAGGATGGCAAGGCGTTCATCCTCGGTCAGCTCGGCTGGCTTGTGCTCGATGCCCTTCCGACCCTTGATGGCCTGCCACTCGGCGTCCAGATCTGCACCACCAGCAGCACGGGCCACTAGCTCGTCGTATTTGCGCTTAAACAACCTCTCCCACTCGTCCGCCTTGACGTTGCCGCCATGCCACTTACAGGCCCTGGCAGCGAGCTTGACGGCAGCCGGGGCCAGGGGGTCGCGCCTGCTTGCCATGCGGGCCGCCTCGTCATCGTCAGGGAGGCAGAGGTCAGTTGCTGACACCTTGCACCACGCGATGAACGTCCCCACCGATGGCAGGAAGGGGGAGTTGTGCGCCCTGGCCTTGGTCATGCCTCGCCCAAGCTGCTCGCGGGTGGTGATCCCGTTCTCACCGAACGCCTTGAGCCATTCCATTCGCGCCCTCTGCTGCTGCTCCTCGTTCGGCCATGCAGTGTGCCATGCAGGGAAGATGATCTTGAGCTGTTCAAACAGCTTCGCCATCACTGTGAGGTCAAGGGCTGCCACGATCTGCTGGTGGCCCTGGCCGGGGATTGCTGGTGTTGTCAAAACGATTCCTCCAGATACTGGTTTGCGAATTCCACATCAGCCGGGGTGGCTGTTAACTGATAAACACGGTTTTGCATGGACGATGGTGCGGGCCTGTTCTGCTGGTAGCTCTTTAGCACCCATTCAGCCTTGAACCCTGTCCAGCCCCTGGTATCCCATTCACCTATGATTTGCTCGTCAGATAGGCCACCAGCCCTCGCCTTGGCAAACTCCTGGGCCAGGATGCCTATCACCCTCTGACTGACCTTGCCCTTGCTGCCATGCTTCCTCCTGATCGCCTTCACGGCGTCGATGTGTTCGGGTGTCAGGTTGATAGGCGACCAGTCCAGCTCCTGCACCAACTTTTTCGTCGCGCCAGCGACAAGATCTGTTGAACTACCATCTTCTTTATCCCTGTGTTCATTATTCTTACTGTGGGGCTCTGCTGGGCTTTTGCCGGGGCCTTGCTGGGGCTCTGCTGGGGCATTCTCCAGCGAACGCATTGATATTATTGAAAATTTAGCTCGGTTTTGCTGGGTGATTTCCCCGGCGTCTGCAAGTTGCTTCATGATGCGCCGGATTACGTCCTGACTGATGCCAGTTTTGTCTGCCCATTGGGCCCGACCGAATACCAATTGACCCCGCTTAAGGTGGACTGTCTGGCCGCAAGCCGTAACAGTGCGATCCTTGATTGCGGCCTCGCGCAGAAGTCGGGCGTACAGGTGCGACCCCGCCGGGTCTTTCTCGAACATCTCCAAAATGCGGCGCTGTGCCATTACGAAACCCTCCATTACTCATGGTCTCTCTCTATGCCACCCAGACAGTCAGGGGCGGCGCCTATGTGGCTGATTAGGAAGGATTCCCCGGACTTGGGGAATACCGCTGGTGCGGCTGGTGGTACTAGCCAGCGATGCGGGAGGCGATCCAGGCATCCACGGCGTCACTCGGCCATGCGGAGCAGCGGGCGGACAGCTTCACCGGAGCCGGGAAGCGGCCATCGGCGATCAGCACGTACATGGTGGAGCGGGACAGGCCGGTTTTTGCCAGAACAGACTTGATGCGGAGAAGTTGGGGCATGATGCGTTCCTCTGGTGCGGGGCTGGATTGCCCTCGCTTCAATGGGCGTATCCTGGACGAACTGGGATAACGAGACAAACCGGGCATCGGTCCGTTATTGTGCCACCCTCCCCATGTCCCTGATGCGCAAGGGGATTCGACCACCAGCGATGCGGGCATAAGAAAGGGAGCCTAAGCTCCCAGTTTCACGCCACCAACTCCAGCCCTCGCCGCCCGGCCTCCAGGTTGAACACCCCCGCCCTCGCTCGCTCAATGTGGGCAGACCACCACGCCATCATCACAACGCGCTGGGTCAGGTGGTTGGCATGGTTGTAAGACGCCGCCACCTTGTCTTGCAGGCCGTGAGCGAGCGCAGCCTCCACCACCATATGGTTGAATCCGGCCTCATTCAGGGTGGTTGACCCTAGCGCCCTGACCCCGTGCGCCGTCTGGCGATCCTGGAAGCCAAGGCGCTTAAGCGTGATGTTGAGCGTTGACGGGTGCATGTGCTCCAGCGGCTTCCCCCTGTTCGGGAACAGGTGTTCACGGTTTCCAGTGAGACGCCGCAGCTCGGCCAGGATCGCCAGGGTTGAATCGGTCAGGGGGATGATGTGCTCTTTGCCAGCCTTCATCCTGCTCGCGGGTATGGTCCAGGTGCGGGCCTCCTCGTCGATCTCCTCCCACCTCGCGCCAGCAGTCTCCGCAGGTCTGGTCAGGGTGTGGAGCTGTAGCAGCAGGGCGGAGCGGGTCAGAAATTCCATGGACCCGGTATCTATGGCTCCCACCAGCTCCGCGATCCCCTCCATGGGTAGGTGCGGGTTGTTCTCCCGCTTTACCTTCTTGAACACCTGCTTGATGCCCGCGCATGGGTTGGCGTCTATCAGGCCGAAGTTGACAGCGTAGGTCATCACCTCGTTGATGTTGGCGCAACACCGCTTGAGGGTGTCCAGCTTGCCCGCAACCTCCAGCGGACGGAGCATGGCGATCACAGCAGGAGCCCGGACGTCGGCTATCTGGACCTTGCCCAAGCCCGGAAGAATGTGCAGGTCAAACCGCGCCTGGACCTCTCCGCAGTGCTTGGGCGTGTGTTCCGCTGCCTTCAACTCCATGAGCTGGGCCACCAGCGCCCCGAAGGTGTTTACCTGGGCGACCCTCTCCGCCTCCTGGCGGGCCTTCCGGTCGGCTGCCGGGTCAACCCCCTGGGCAATCAAGGCTCGCGCATCCTGGCGCATCTGGCGAGCCAGGGCGAGGCCGACATCAGGGTATTGGCCGAATCCCATATTGGTCCTCTTGCCGCTGGTGGGGCTCACGTACTTGAACACCCAGGACTTGCTGGACTTGCTGATCCGCAGCTCCAGGCCGGAGCCGTCGCGGCGGGTGTTGTTGGCTGGAGTGTTGGGGTCAAACTTGGCCGTCTTCACGGCGCTATCGGTCAGCGGCTTCAGGGCCATTACTTCACCGCCTTGGCTTTGGTCAGGATCCAGCCAGTGTCCTCTGACCATGTGCGCCACAGGGATTCGCAGAAATCAATGGGGTTATTGTAGGCCCCGGCAAGGTAGCCAGAAGCCCAGGCCGACTGCCATGTGATTTGTTCGCTGATCTGCTCTCTGGTATACGCCTGATCATGTAGAAGGGTGATCGCCGCAGCCGCCATCTCCTTGGATAGGGCTTGCCATCCGTCCTCAAGGTTGCGCTGCTCGGAGGCGCACACCTCGGCCCATGTCGAGTACCTGATAGCCTGCTTGTAGGCTGGCGCCTGTGCGGCCATGGAGGGGGCGCTCAGAGCGGACAGCAGGCCGACCAGTGCGATGTTGTTCAGTAATTTCATGACATCTACTCCGGTCGGTTACAGGGTCGGGCCAAACTTGTTGGCAATAGCCCAGTCGATAGTCAACTGCTCGGCGGCCTCCATGTCACCGGCTGCCGTAGCCTCGGCGATCATGGTGATGCGGAGGGCTTGCTCGGCAGCGTGAGCCTCGGCGGCCCTTTTCCGCGCCTCATATGCGGCCTTCTCGCGGTAATGGTTCCTGATCATCCAGGCGATGCCGATGATTGTCACGGTGGCGGTGATGGTGTCCATGATGTTACCTCGCTGATGTACCACGGGCCGATCCCAGTGGTACGCGCAATGGTACATTTTGGGGTAGCTCCCCCCAAACATTACCGGATTATTTCGGACAACCTGGAAAGGCTAGATTCAGTTACGGCGCGGCCCAGAGGGACTTTTCAGGATTTTCATGGACTTAGAAAATGATGCCCCATGGACATGAAGAAGATAGACGACGCCCTGGCCGCAGGCCCCGCCCTCAGTGCCGAGCAACTGGCCGAGGTGAAGCAGTTGAGGGCGAACGGAGAGACCCTGCACAACGCGGGCAAGCATCAGGAATCGGTCGATACTCTGGCCAAGGCCATGGCCATTCTCAGCATCGATCAGGGCTGATACCGCCCCTTCGCCGCGCGACGGTCTCTTTCGCATCGCCCGGATACAGACCGCCAAAATGAAACAAGGCCCTCGCCATCACTGGCGGGGGCCTTTTCACTGCGGATGTCAGCGCTGAACGGGGCTACACCCGGCCACTGTAGACCAGAGTGCAATAGTTGAAGGCTATCTTGCCGTCAACGGCATGGCGAGCAAACTCGCGGCGAACGAGCGCCGTCATCTGATCGTGGGCCGGCGTGCCCGCCACAGGCGCATAGGAGGAGGAGTTGAGCCGTCCAAGCACCCCGTCAAGATCGAATAGCTGGCTGTTCTCGAAGCGATCGAGCCGGTACTCCCCGGTGAAGAAGGCGCGAAAATCCGCCTCACCGAGGTTGCGATGATTGACCTCCTCGTAATCCCCCGAGTAGGCGTGCAGCCCCTCTTCATAGGCCTTGAGAAACGGGGTGTTCGTCAGCCTGTCATTCCAGATGAGGGCGACCTGGCCACCGGGCTTGAGCAGCCGCTGGCACTCCTGCCGAAAAGCCGCGCGATCGAACCAGTGAAACGCCTGGGCGACCGTCACCAGATCCATCGCCCCCGTGGGCAGGCCCGTGGCTTCCGCACTGCCGTGCAGCCAGCCGATGTTCCCCACCTGGGCGAGCAGCCGTTTGGCGGCTGCCCGCATATCGTCGTTGGGCTCCACCGCCCAGACCCGCGCGACCCGGGGGGCCAGCAGGGCGGTCAGGATGCCGGTGCCCGCGCCGATGTCGGCCACCTGGGCCTCTGGCCCCATGGCCAGCTCCCTTGCCAGAAAATCCAGCATGGCGACGGGATAGCTGGGGCGATACTTCACATAGGCCTCGACCCGGGTCGAGAATCGCTGGGTACTGTCCATGGCAGACTCCTCTCTTGCTGCGGCCTTCATGCCGGCTCCCGGCCTGGTGACCAGGATCCCCATGCCACTACACTTGACCCCATCATGCAAGCCCCAAGCGGGTGGCAAACGGCGTACAGGCTGGCTTGCCACCCAGCGAAGCCGCAGGCGCTGCGGGCGGCAGGATACCCATCGGGGCGCCCGCTCACGGGCGTCGAAGGACAAACACCAGGATGGAGCTGCGACACAATGAGACCAGTCAAGAACAGGATTTGCCTCTGGTATGACGGGGATGCCGAGGAGGCGGCACGGTTTTACGCCAGCCTCTTCCCCGACTCCGCCGTCGGTGCCGTACACCGGGCCCCGGCCGACTATCCCGCCGGCAAGAAAGGGGACGTGCTGACGGTCGAGTTCAGGGTGATGGGGATCCCCTGCCTCGGCCTCAACGGCGGGCCCGGGGTCCGCCACAACTGGGCCTTCTCGTTTCAGGTGGCTACCCAGGACCAGGCCGAGACGGATCGTTACTGGCACGCCATCATCGACAACGGCGGTCAGGCGAGCGAGTGCGGCTGGTGCCAGGACAAGTGGGGCATCTCCTGGCAGATCACCCCTCAGGTCCTCATCGAGGCGATAAGCGATCCCGACCCCGAGGCAGCGAGGCGCGCCTTCGAGGCCATGATGCAGATGGACAAGATTGACATTGCCACCATCGAGGCGGCGCGCCGGAGCGAGTAGCCCGTTCGCGCGGGCGCCACACACAACAAGGCCACCCCTGGGGGTGGCCTTGTGCGTATTGGCTGTCAGCCCTTCACGGCGCCGCGATTACTTGGCGTAATCCTCGGTGGGCACGCAGGAGCAGAACAGGTTGCGATCGCCATAGACGTCGTCGATGCGGTTGACCGACGGCCACAGCTTGCTGGCGCGCACGGCGTCGGATGGGAAGACCGCCTCGGCGCGGCTGTAGCCACGGTTCCACTCTGCATCCATCACGTCATCCTGGGTATGCGGCGCATGGACCAGGGGGTTGTCGGCGAGGCTCCAGTGACCGTCCTGCACCCGGGCAATCTCTGCGCGGATGGCGGTCATGGCTTCCACGAAGCGATCCAGCTCGCGCTTGGATTCGGATTCGGTCGGCTCGACCATCAGGGTGCCCGCTACCGGGAAGCTCATGGTCGGCGCGTGGAAGCCGTAGTCCATCAGGCGCTTGGCCACGTCCATCTCGCTGATGCCACTGACTTCTTTGAGCGGGCGGATGTCCAGGATGCACTCGTGGGCCACCCGGCCGTTGCGACCTGTATAGAGCACGGGGAAGGATTCACCCAGCTTCTTGGCCAGGTAGTTGGCGTTGAGGATGGCGACCTGGGTGGATTTCTTGAGCCCCTCGTCCCCCAGCATGGCGATGTACATCCAGCTGATGGGCAGGATGCTGGCCGAGCCGAACGGGGCGGCAGACACGGCGCCGTTGTCACGGCTCTCCTTGTCGGTCTTGACCACGGCGTGACCGGCTACAAACGGTGCCAGGTGTTTCTTCACACCGATGGGGCCCATGCCCGGACCGCCACCGCCATGAGGAATGGCGAAGGTCTTGTGCAGGTTGAGGTGAGACACGTCCGCGCCGATAAAGCCTGGTGCCGTCAGCCCGACCTGCGCGTTCATGTTGGCGCCGTCGAGGTACACCTGACCACCATACTGGTGAACGATGTCGCACACCTCCTTGATGGTCTCCTCGTACACCCCGTGGGTGGAGGGGTAGGTCACCATCAGGCAGGAGAGCTGGTCTCCGACCTCGGCGGCCTTGGCGCGCAGGTCGTCCAGATCCACGTTGCCGGCCTTGTCACAGGCGGTGACGATCACCTTGAGGCCCGCCATCTGGGCGGAGGCCGGGTTGGTGCCGTGGGCAGAGGCCGGGATGAGGCAGACATCGCGATGCCCCTCGCCGCGAGACTCGTGGTACTTCTTGATGGCGAGCAGGCCCGCGTATTCGCCCTGCGCGCCGGAGTTGGGCTGCATGCAGACCGCATCGTAGCCGGTCACCTTCACCAGCCAGTCTTCCAGATCTGCCAGCAGCAGCTGGTAGCCCTGGGTCTGCTTGAGCGGCGCGAAGGGGTGCAGCTTGCCGAATTCAGGCCAGGTCACCGGGATCATCTCGGCGGTGGCGTTGAGCTTCATGGTGCAGGAGCCGAGAGAAATCATGGCGTAGTTCAGGGCCAGATCTTTCGCTTCGAGACGGTGGATGTAGCGCAGCATCTCGGTCTCGGAGTGGTACTTGTTGAACACCTCGTGGGTCAGCACGGCGTCGGTGCGCAGCAGATCCTGCGGGATCGCCTGATGAGTCTGGGCGGCCTGGTCGAGGGTCTCCACATCGAGGCCGTGACCCGCCCCAAGGAACAGGTCGAACAGCTCGGCCACATCCCCTCGGGTGGTGGTTTCAGAGAGGGACACACCGACCGCACCATCGAGATCCGCGCGCAAGTTGATGCCGAGCCCTTCGGCCTTGGCAATGAGTGCAGCCTTGTCCGACGTCAGGACTGTGAGGGTATCGAACCAGCTGTCGTGCTTGAGGGCCACGCCCTTGGCGGTAAGGCCGAGCGCCAGGATGGTGGTCAGACGGTGCACGCGGGAGGCAATAGTCTTGAGCCCCACCGGGCCGTGGTAAACGGCGTAGAAGCTCGCCATGTTGGCCAGCAGCACCTGGGCGGTACAGATGTTGGAGTTGGCCTTCTCGCGGCGGATGTGCTGCTCGCGGGTCTGCATGGCCATGCGCAGGGCGCTCTTGCCACGGGCATCCTTGGAGACGCCGATGATGCGACCCGGCATGGAGCGCTTGTAGGCGTCGCGGGTGGCGAAGAAGGCGGCGTGGGGGCCACCGTAACCCATGGGCACGCCGAAGCGCTGGGCACTGCCGAACACCACGTCGGCACCCAGTTCACCCGGGGATTTGAGCAGCAGCAGGGAGAGCATGTCGGTCCCGACGCAGGCCAGCCCCTTCTGGGCCTGGACGGCGGCAATGAGGGAACGCAGATCGGCCACATTGCCGGTGGTGCCCGGGTACTGGAACATGGCACCGAACACCTCTTCGCTCACGGCCTCGCCCGCAGGGCCGACCACCACCTCGAAACCGAAGTGGACCGCGCGCTCCTTGACCACGTCGATCACCTGGGGGTGAACATCGTCGGCCACGAAGAAGAGGTTGGATTTGGATTTGGCCATGCGCTTGGCCAGCGCCATGGCTTCGGCGGCGGCGGTGGCTTCATCGAGCAGGGAGGCGCTCGCCAGATCCATGCCGGTGAGATCCAGGGTGAGCTGCTGGAAGTTGAGCAGGGCTTCGAGACGGCCCTGGGCCAGCTCGGGCTGATAGGGGGTGTAGGCGGTGTACCAGCCCGGGTTTTCCAGCACGTTGCGCAGGATGACGTGGGGCACATGGGTGTCGTGGTAACCCATGCCGATGTAGCTCTTGGCGATCTGGTTCTTGGCCGCATAGCCCTTGAGCTTGGCCAGGGCCTCCACTTCGGTCATGGGGGCGCCGATACCAAGCGGCCCCGGACGACGGATGGCGGCGGGGACCGTCTGCTCAATCAGATCGTCCAGGCTCTCGGCACCCACGGTGGCGAGCAGGGCCCGCAGTTCTTCCTCACCCGGGCCGATATGACGGCGGATGAAATCGGTTTTTTGCTCGAGTTCAAACAGTGACTGGGTCATTTCCCTATTTCCTGGTAATAGGTCCTGGCATGACATACTGACAACCAAGACCTGATGTTCCTGTAGCCGGTCGATACCGGCTCCACTCATGTTCTGTGTCCGCCGCGGGCAGACGGGGAATGCGGCAAGGGCATCCCGAAGGCGCAAAGACTGCGCCCTTCCTGCAACCGCCATGGCCGCATGATGGCAGTCATACAAGAGGGCCCTGCTGTGTTGGCAGGGCCCGGGGGCATTACTCTTCGTCCACCACGTTCTGGTAGCCGTCGGCATCCAGCAGGTTGGCGAGCTCGCCCGCGTCGTCCAGCTTGATGCGGAACAGCCAGCCGGCGCCGTAGGGGTCGGAGTTGACCAGCTCGGGGCTGCCTTCCAGCTCTTCGTTGACAGCCAGGATCTCGCCGCTCACCGGGCTGTAGATGTCGGAGGCGGCCTTGACGGACTCCGCCACGGCGCAATCTTCACCGGCGCTCACCTGCTTGCCCACTTCCGGCAGATCGACGAACACCATGTCCCCCAGCAGATCCTGGGCGTGCTCGGTGATGCCGACCACGGCTTCGCCGTTGGCTTCGACACGGACCCACTCGTGGGAGGTGGCATATTTCAGTTCGCTCGGGATATGGCTCATTTGTGCTTCCTTTATGCTCTTGGATCGCTTCAACAAAAATGGGGCGGCGAAGGTCAACCCTCGCCGCAATCAATGATTACACCAGCGGCTGGCCGTTGCGCACGAAGGCCGGCTTGGTGACTTTCACGGTGACCTGCTTCTTGCGGATCTCCACCTGGGCCTGTTCGCCGATATCGCGGGGCACCCGCGCCAGGGCGATGCTGTAACCCAGGGTGGGCGAGAAGGAGCCGGAGGTGATCACCCCTTCCCGTGTCTCGCCGCTCTCGCTGGTGAAGGTGACCGGCATGCCGGCACGCAGCACGCCCTTTTCTTCCATCACCAGACCCACCAGTTTGGGCTGGTTGCCGGCGGCCTTCTGGGCTTCCAGGGCGGCGCGGCCGATGAATTGGCGGGAGGCAGGCTCCCAGGCCAGGGTCCAGGCCATGTTGGCGGCGAGCGGAGAGATTGTCTCGTCCATGTCCTGACCGTAGAGGTTCATGCCCGCTTCCAAGCGCAGGGTATCACGGGCACCCAGGCCACAAGGGGCCACGCCGTTGTCCAGCAGGGCCTGCCACAGATCGCACGCCTTCTCTTGGGGGACCACGATCTCGTAGCCATCTTCGCCGGTGTAGCCGGTGGTGGCGATGAAGAGATCCCCGGCCTGCACGCCGAAGAAGGGCTTCATGCCTTCGACCGCCCCATTCTGCTCGGGGGTGAACACCTTGGCCGCCTTGGCCTTGGCGTGGGGGCCCTGCACCGCGATCATGGCAAGCTCGGGGCGCTCGGTCACGCTCACGGCAAAGTCGATGGCGTGATGGCGGATCCAGGCCAGATCCTTCTCGCGGGTGGCGGAGTTCACCACCAGGCGGTAGAAGGTATCGGTCAGGAAATAGGTGATGAGGTCATCGATGACGCCGCCTTCCGGATTGAGCATGCCACTGTAGAGGGCCTTGCCGGGGACGGTAAGTTTGGCCACGTCGTTGGCCAGCAGGTGTTGCAGGAAGGCTTTGACCCGCTCGCCGGTCAAATCGACGATGGTCATGTGGGAGACATCGAACATGCCTGCATCGGTGCGCACCACATGGTGCTCTTCCAACTGGGAACCGTAGTTGATGGGCATCTCCCAACCGTGGAAGTCCACCATCTTGGCACCCGCTTCCAGGTGTTTCGGATGCAATACAGTAGTCTGGATCATCGCTGTGTTTCCTTAAGCGTTCGCGACAACACTCGCAATCCGCCCCGGCTCGTCGGGAACTACGGACCACAAGCTCTGTGCTCGTTCCCGCCCGGGCGGGCAGGAGTGATTCCTTGAACGGAGCGGATTATATGACAAGCGTGCCGGGGCACCGCTCAAAAAAAACTAATCCTCACCCAACTCACTGACACCAGACACTAAGGCAAAAACAGTGATAAAAACAGCCAAAACCGCGCCATTGCGGGATTTAATATTGATTTTTACCGTCCCGTCACAATTTACAGAAAAACGTTTCGCTTCTCGCCAACATTAAAGGCTGACACCCCTAAGGGGCATCTCGCCCTGTCAGATTAGTTTTTTTGTTAAAACCCCGGGGTAAGATTAGATTTTTTCACCTTTGGCCAGGGTGGGCAGCTCCCCATCCAGCCCCATGGCGGCCCGGATCATGCCCTGCTTGAGGGGGCCGAGGGCGTCGACGGCGCGAAGCCCCACCCCGCGCACCAGCTTCTTGAGGGGGTTGCTGCCCGCAAACAGTCGCTTGAGCCCCTCCATGGCCGCCAGCATGCGCGCCGCCTCGCTCTTGCGCCAGCGCTCATAGCCCCGCAGGTTGGCGAGCAGGCCGATGTCCGCGCCCTTGCCGTGATGAATGAGGATCTGCTCCGCCAGGGCGGCGGCATCCAGCAAGCCCAGATTCACCCCCTGCCCCGCCAGCGGGTGTATGGTGTGGGCCGCATCCCCCACCAGCACCAGGCGCTCGCGGGCAAAGTCGCGGGCGTAGCGGGCGGTGAGCGGAATGGCGCTGCGAGCCCCCTCCACCTTGCACAGCCCGAGGCGCCCATCAAAGGCGGCGGTGAGCTGGCGGTTGAAGCCGTCGTCATCCAGGGCGCAGAGCGCCTCGGTGCGGGCCGCGGGCACAGACCACACGATGGAGCAGAGGTCGGGCTGCCACAGGGGCAGGAAGGCGAGCGGCCCCTGAGGGGTGAAGATCTGGCGGGCCACCGCCTCATGGGGCTCGGCACAACGCACCGTCGCCACCAGGGCGTGATGACCGTAATCCCAGCTGGTGAGCGGGATATCGGCCTGACGGCGCACCCAGGAGTGGGCGCCATCGGCGGCCACCACCAGCTTGGCCGAGAGGGCCTGGCCATCTTCCAGCAGCAGCAGGGCGCCCGCTGGCCCGCACTGCAGGCTGGTGGCCCGGGCCGGGGTCAGCATCTGGATATTGCTTGCCCCCGCGATGGCGTCCAGCAGCGCAAGCTGGATCACCCGGTTCTCGACGATGTGGCCAAGGGCCCCCTGACGCAGGCTGGCAGCATCGAAATCGATGTGGCCGAAACTGTCCTGCTCCCACACCTGCATCTTCTCATAGGGCTTCAGGCGGCGCGCCACTATGGCGTCCCAGGCGCCGACCCCTTGCAGGATGTGCTGACTCGCGAGGCTCAGGGCACTGACCCTGTTGTCCGGCGTCTCACCGAGCGTTGCATCGGGCAGCCGGCCTTCCACGATGGCCACCTTGATCGCCCGGTTCTTGAGGGCGGCAGCGAGCCCCAGGCCCACCATGCCCCCCCCCACGATCACCACATCCACATCTTGCATCTGCATTCTCTTGTGTCCTTTCCGGGCGAGTCGCCAGGATCTGCGAGGCGACGCCCACAGGCGTGCCTCTTGCTCGAAATCGTCTTTGCCGCCGGGGCGACAGCGCTTATTGGCCGCACACCTCGTTCACGAATCCCAGGGTGCGGGAGGCGAGCGGTGCCTTGAGCCAGGGCACTCTGCCCATCAGGGAGAGCGCCAGATTGCGGCCCACCACCAGGGGAGCATGATGGTTTGAGAAGAGCTGGGCCAGGGAGGACGTGAGCCAGACGGTCTGGGCCTGATCGTCCCGCCGCGACTGCCAGTAGCCGCTTAGCACCTCAAAGCCGCCGATGTCTTCCCCCGCCGCGAGCGCACGGGCCAGGGTCCGGGTCAGCACGTCCAGATCCCGCATGCCGAGGTTGAACCCCTGACCGGCGATGGGGTGCAGCAGGTGGGCGGCGTTACCCACCAGCACGGTGCGCTGGGCCAGCGGGTAGTCGGCCACCGTCAGCACCAGCGGATAGAGGTGGCGCACGCCGGTGCGCTCGATGCGCCCGAGGCGCCAGCCAAAAGCCTGCTGCAGACGGGCGAGAAAGGCGGCGTCATCCAGTGCAAGCAGCCCCTGTGCCTCGTCCCGCGGCACGCTCCACACCAGGGAGGAGAGGCCGTCCTGCATGGGCAGCAGGGCCAGCGGCCCTCCATCGGTGAAGCGCTCGAAGGCCCGTCCGGCGGGATCCTCGGCGGTCTTGACGGTGGCGATGATGGCGCTCTGGCCATAATCGTGGCGACTGACCGGCATCTTGAAATGCTGGCGCACGAAGGAGTGGCCCCCGTCGGCCGCCACCAGCAGCCGGGTGCGGTAGCGCGCGCCGCCCTCCAGGGCGAGCGTCACTCCCGCCTCGTCGGGGTCGATGGCCTCAAGCCTGGCCGGGCACAACATACGGATCTGCGGGCAGGCGGCGATCGCCTCTTGCAGCACGATGCCCGCCGCCGACAGCTCGATCACCTGACCGAGGGCGGGTAGACCATACTCCGCCGCCGACAGCCGGGTCTGGCCACAGTGGCCCCGATCCGACACATGGATATGGGTGATGGGGGAGCAGTGGGGTACCAGGTGCGGCCAGAGGCCGTGACGAGCCAGCGCCTCGCAAGTACCGGCGGAAAGCGCGATGGCACGGGCATCGAAACCGGGATGAGCATTGAGCTCGGGCGCACTCGCCTCCAGCAGCAGGATCTGCAGGGGGGCGCCATCCTGTCCTTTCAGGGCGGCAAGGGAGAGGGCCAGCACGGCACCGCTCATACCACCGCCGACGATAGCCACGTCGACGTGAACCAGATCAGATTGAGACATGAGAAGAGGGCATAGGCGAAAAAACGTGGGCCAATCCTACCACAAAGGTGGCGGACGGGATGCGAAGCCACGGGCAAAAAACCGCTTTGGCGCCATGGGTTAGCAGAGTACCTCCCCTGCTCTCACCCCTTGTAAAACAGAAAGAGCGCCGTGATGCGCTCTTTCATTGACCCGCTGGGCGGGCAGATCAGTGCAGGGTCGGCGGCGTGCTCGGCGCGGCCGGGCGCTTGCCAAACTCCTCGAACGCCATCATGACCCCGAGGCGCACGTGTTCGTAGAGCACCAGGAAGGAGGCTTCGTTCTCTTCATCTTCCTGATCGAACTCGGCAGAGACCTGGGTGATGCTGGCGATGTCCTGAATCATCTCCTGCAGCTCTTCGGATGCCTTGGAGAGCTCCTGTTGGACCACGCCAAAGCCGGCTAGGAAGGCCTGGGACCAGTCCACCAGCGAGTCGATGCGCTCATCGAGCGGCGCCTCGTCGCTTGGCAGCAGCAACTCGACGCCCTTTTGTGCCATCAGGCTCTCGATCACCTCGTGATAGAGGTCGGTCATCACCTGGCGCACCGGTGCCGGCAGACCGAAACCGTCGTTGATCAGATCATTGAAATGGGGCTGCCAGCTTTTGTCGTCCAGGGCCACGCCACCGCACACCAGGCCGCAGATCACGCCATGGGCCTCGACGGCCGTCGCCATGAGGTCGTGCTGTGCCATCAGGTCCGCCACGGCGGCGTATTTCAGGGGGTTTGTTTTGCTCATCTAGGATCCGCTCAAAGTTCAGGCAAATATGCAGAATTTATGGCCGAGATCCTAGCATTCTCCCCCTGCCAGAGCCAGCAAGGCCTTGAAACTTCTGCATCTGCGCTATATAGTCCCGCCCAGTTGTCCACGTGGATAAAGGCGGAAATCAGCCCCGCCGTATTGAGGAAGGCATGAGCATAGAGGCCGTAGAAATCGTCATTCTGGGACGTCCCTACAAGGTGTCCTGTCCCCTGGGACAACAAGATGCCCTGCGCCAGGCCGCCGACCAGCTGACCGACAAGCTCATTGAGCTTCGTCAACGTTCCAAGGTCTCCAGCAACGAACAGCTGGCCGTCATGGCAGCGCTCAATTTCTGTCACGAGCTCTGCCTTGAAAAAGAGAAAAACCACCAATACTCTGAGACCATGGACAAGCGGATCAAGATGCTGCAACGCACCATCGAAGCCGCCTTGATCGAGCACGGACAATACGGTGAATCCAGCGAAGAGGCGCAACAGCCCTAATCGCACCGAGTTTTGAAATTCCCTGGAGTGTTTGTCAGCCGGTTCAAGTCCCCGAGCCGATATTCATACCAAACAGGGGGTCTGCCTTCTGGCTATTGAGCATGCTCGGCCCGACCGAGAAGCCTGCGGCCAGATTAGATCTCCGCCTTGAACCGACGGTTCAAGGGCCCAAACCGGCAACGGCATCTCCGGGGTACCTACCCAAAAAAGCCCGTCATCACGACGGGCTTTTTCTTTGCCTGCGCGGCAACCCCCTTCCACTCGACTGCGGCGTCTCGCCACCCGGCAGGAGGCAGTAAAAAGCCCGCCAACGGGGCGCAATGCTGTTCAGATAAGCACTTTTTTGACTGATTATTCATAAATTGGATTTGAGTTGAGGGGGCAAGGCTGTGTCCAGTCGATCTTCCTCCAGCCTTTATCCAGCGGGGCTTGCAATAGAAAGAGGGAGGCATCATGCCTCCCTCGCTTTTTTGTCCTGATACTACGTGGACTGGAACTCAAATTCTCTTAAGTGAACAGCATTGCGCTTGATGCGGGCGGGCTCTTGGCCGTGTCAGACGGCCATCTGCTCGTGGGGCGCGCCGTGGTGGCGCAGCCACACAAAGCTCAAGGCCACGATCAGCACCATCACCGTCATGATGGCCCCCAGGGTCACCTGCCCCGTCATCGGGAAGCTGGCGGCCAGCAGGGTTACCACGCCAGCCCCCAGATTCTGCATGCCCCCGAGCACGGCTCCCGCGGTGCCCGCCTGACCCGGGAAGGGCTCGATGGCACAGGAGGTGGCGGTCGGATAGAGGATGCCGCTGCCAATGAAGTAGACCGCAGCCCCGCCCACCAGGGAGGCAGCACTCACCATGCCGAGCAACCCGGGTACTAGGATGATGAGCGACCCCAGGGCCAGGAAGGCGATGCCAAGGCGCATCAGCTTGCCCTGGCTCAGGCGAAAACTCAGTCTGGCGGAAAGCCAGGCGCCGAACAGATAACCGGGCAGCGGCAGCACGAACAGTACGCTGACGGTGCGGGCACTCAGCTTGAGCACGTCCCCCAACAACACCCCGGCCGCCGCCTCGAACACCGCGAGGCCGGCAAAGGTGGCCATCAGACAGAGCAGGTTGCCTTGAAAGCGCGGGTTGCCGAGCACATGACGATAGGCGGCGCCCACCCGCAGCGAATGCTGGCGGGCGGATGCTGGCAGCGTCTCCCCAAACCAGGCCAGCAGTGCCAGGGTGGTCAAGGCACCAAAACCGAATAGGAACCAGTAGCCGGCACGCCAGTTGAACAGCTCGGTGAGCCAGCCGCCCAGCACAGGTGCCAGCAGCGGGGAGAAGATGACCCCCATGCTTACCAGGCTGTTGGCACGGTTGAGCTCGGCGCCACTGTAACGGTCGCGCATTACGGTCCGGCTCATGGCGCCCCCTGCCCCGGTGCCCAGCCCCTGGATCAGGCTGCCCGCCAGCAGGGCGGTGAAGCTTGGGATCAGCTGGATGGTGAGGGTGCCGACCAGGAAGATCATCATGCCGATGATGAGCACAGGGCGACGACCGATGCGATCCGACAAGGGGCCATAAACGAACTGGGAGAGGCCGTAGGGAATGAGGTAGCAGGCCATCACCGCCTGCATCTGGCCGGAGGCCACATGGAAGTCCCCCGCCATCATGGGAATGGAGGGCACATAGAGGGTCTGGGTCATCTGACCCACGGCGACCATCAGAATGGTCAGGAAAAACAGGGGATAGAAGCTGTGCCGATACATACTGTCGTCCGAAAAAGATCAAAAAGCCGCCACCCTCCGGGCAGGGATCTGCAGGAGGTGTCTGACAAAGGTCGTTGAAGAGGAACAAGGCGGAGGACCCGCACCCGCCAGCAGCAGGACGCTCTCTGGCTTACGACAATATTAGTGATTCATATCACAAAAAACGAACGAAACTTTATAATCTGCTTACCCAAGTTTTTCTAATGCGACGGGGCCCAAGGCCCCGTCACTGTCATCTCATCATGGGGGAAGGATTCATCCTGTCCCCTCTTTATCCCACTCTTCTCACCTCGGCCGACGCGCCTTCGAACATGGGGGTACCCGCCTCCCCCAGTCTCAGACAACGAGGAGCAACCTTGCCGGCCAGCCCCTCGTCATGGGTCACCAGCAGCAGGGCGCAGCCTATCTCTCCCAGTTCCTCCAGCAGACAGGCGATGGTCTGTTGCTGGCTCAGGGGATCGAGCCGGGACGTGGGCTCATCGGCGAACAGCAGCACGGGGCGCAGCAACAGGGCCCGGATAAGCGACAGCCGCTGCAGCTCCCCTCCCGAGACCTGGTTTGGCAGGCGCGTCAGCAGCCGTTCATCCAGCCCCAACCGGGCCAGATAGTCGACAAGCCGATGGCGAGGCAGCCTGTGCAGACGCAGCACATCATCGAACTGGGTGGCGAGGCGCACTCGGCTGGCAAAGGCCAGCACCGGATCCTGATAGAGCTTCTGCCAGCGGCAGGGGGCTATCCCTTCCCGGCGCAGCACCTCCCCTTGCAGGGGGCGTTGCAGACCCAGCAGCACGTTGCCGAGGGTGCTCTTGCCCGCGCCGCTCGGCGCCATGATGGCCATTCGCTCCCCTTGCGCCAGGGCAAGGTCGAGCCCCGTGAACAGGGGTTGATCCCCATATCCCATGGCAAGCCCCTTCCCGCGGATGAGCCAGTCACCGGTGGGAGGGATGGTCGCCTCGGGCCAGGCGGAGGGCTCCGCCGCCAGCAGGGCCCGGGTATAGGCATGGGATGGCGTGTGCAGCACACGCTCGGCGGGCCCCTGCTCCACGATCTCTCCTCCCTTGACCACCAGCACCCAGCCCCCCAATGCGCGAGCCAGGGAGAGATCATGGGTGATGGTCAGCAGATGGCGTCCACGGGCCAGGTAGCCCAGCAACAAGGCACCCAGCCTGGCTGCGGCCTGGCTGTCGAGCCCCTTGGTGGGCTCGTCGGCCACCAGCAGACGGGCCTCCCCCAGGGTGGCGGCGGCAAAGGCCGCGCGCTGGGCCATGCCTCCCGAGAGCTGGTGTACAAAAGCGCCCTCCCGCCCGGCCAGTCCAAGCCACTCGAGGGCGGCGCGGGCCCGCGATCGGGCCTCCTTACCCCCTGGCAGCCACCCCTCCTCCACCTGGGCAAGCAACCCCATGGTGGGATCCAGCGCCAGCACCGGCTCCTGGGGTAGCATCGCCAGCTCCCTCCCCCAGAGAGTGCGCAGGCGAGGCGTGTCGGCCAGGTTGTGATGGCGGCCACCCGACACCATCTCACCCCGGCCTGTCAGAGGGGCTGGCAACGTCCCCATCAGGGCATGAGCCAACAGGGATTTGCCCGAACCGCTCTCCCCGATCAGGGTCAGGGCGGTGCCGGGATGAATGGTGAAATCCAGCGCCTGCAACAGAGTTTTCTGGCCATCATCGACCTGCAACCCCTTGATTTTAATGGCCGTCATGAGGTGGCTCCTTGTGAAGATGGCATGTCAAGGCCGCGCGTCTGATGAAGCAGCACCAGAGCCAGCAACATCAGCCCCATGACAAGAATGGGGGCCAGTAGCAGACGGGGAGCCTCCTGATAGTGGGGCAGCGCCTCCGTCATCATCAGCCCCAGCTCGGGCGTGGGCGGCTGAATGCCCACTCCGACAAAGCCCAGGGTAGAGAGGGTTAGAATGGCACCCGCTAGGCCGAAGGCCATCATGGTGAGCAACTGGGGGGCGAGCTCGGGCCAGAGATGGCGCCGCACCACATGGGCATGGCCGAATCCCAGCAGACGGGACGCCTCCACCTGGGGCGAGGCGAGCAGCCCCCGGCTGCGGGCACGCACCACCCGGTAATACTCCACCCACTGGGCCATGGCCAACCCGAGATAGAGGATGGCAAAGCCCCCCTGGGCCATGGCGGAGAAGAGCAGCACCAGCAACAGGCCTGGCAGGGCCAGCACGCCGTCGGCCAGACTGCGCAGCAGACCGTCGACCCAGCCGCCGCGCCAGGCCGAGAGCCAGCCCAGCAATGACCCCAGCAGCGCCGCCGTGATGACGCACAGCAGTCCCAGCAGCAGGGAGAGCCGGGTCGCCGCCGCGAGGCGCGCCATCAGGCTGCGCCCCATCTGATCCCGCCCGAGGGGCTCCTGCCAGGAGGGATCAGCCAGAAACTGTGCCAGATCCTGAGCCGCCGGATCGGGCCAGAGCACGGGGCCCAGCAGGGCAAACAACACCACCAGCAGGAGCAGGCCCAGCCCCGTTTTGACAGACAACGACATGATCAGAACTCCTTGGGACCACGGGGGTCAATGGCAAGACAAAGCAGATCGGTGAGGGTATTGAGCAGCACGAAGAGCACCGCCAGCACCAGCACAGTCCCCTGAACCATGGGGATGTCGCGCCAGAAGATGGCGTGCACCAGCGCATGGCCGATCCCGGGCCAGGCAAACAGGCTCTCGACCACCACGACCCCCTCGATGAGCAGCACCAGCTGCACGCTGGTGTAGGCGATGATGCTGACCCCGGTGTTGCGCAGACCGTGGCGCCAGAAAACCCGGGCCGGCGAAAGCCCCTTGGTGAGGGCAAATCGGTAATAACCGGACTGCACCACGGTGAGCACGCTTTCACGCACCACCCGAGAGAGCACGCCGGAGAGCCCCAATCCCAGGGTCAGGGCGGGCAGCAGCAGGTTGCTCCCCTCCCCGTGCCCTGCCGCACTGACCCAGCCCAGCTCCACCGAGAGCATCACCATGAGCACCAGGCCGAGCAAGAAGGGGGGCAACGCACGCATCAGCACGCTCCAGCCCAGGGTCAGGCGATCACACCATCCCCCCGGGCGCAGCGCACTCAGGCTGCCAAGCGGCAGCGCCACCACCAGCGCCAGCACCACGGAGGCGCTCGCGAGCGTCAGGGTGGCGCCCAGGTGATGACCCACGTCGGTGGCGACCGGTGCGCCCGTCACCAGGGAGCTGCCGAGATTCCCTTGCAGCAAGGCCCACAGCCAGTCGCCAAAACGGGCAAGGGCCGAGCCGGCCAGCCCCAGCTCGCTGCGCACCGCGTTGGCCGCCTCGGCGGTGACATAGTCATAGCCATAACGACCCGCCGCGATGCGAAAGGCGATGTCTCCGGGCAGGGACTGCACCATCAGAAAACAGAGTCCGGCCACCAGCAGGGCAACCACCAGCGCCTGCATCAGACGCTGACCCAGTATCACCATGACGCGAGACAAGGGGGTCGCTGTCATCGTGCGCTCCATGTCAACTTGTCCAGGCCATAGCTGCGCTCCTGGGGATCGAGTTCAAACCCCTCCAGCCCCCGACTGACCGCCGCGCTCTGGCGGTACCAGGCGATGGGCAGGAGCGGCAACTCCTGTTGCAGTGTCGTGGCTATCTCCCGGCGAGCCGCGGCGGCGTCTGTGGGCGACAAGGCTTGCGTGGCAAGGCGGGTCAGTGTTTGCGTCATGGCCGGGGAGTGCCAGTTCATCACCCCCCAGTCCGCACCGGCAGGGGCCAAGTCCCCCAGCAAAGTGACCAGGGGATCCGGTACCAGGGCATAATTGCGGGCGTAGAGACCAAGCTGGAGCGAGCCGTCCTGATGGCCCGCCGGGATCTCGCTCGAGTTGCCCACCGCCACCTTGAGATCCACCCCCACCGCCTTCCACTGCGCCTGCAGTGCCGTGGCGAGGAGCGGCAGCTCCGGACGGTCAGGGAAGGTACGCAGGGTCAGGGCGAAGCGCTCTTCCCCCTTGCGCAGCACACCGTCCTCCCCCGGCTGCCAGCCTGCCGCCGCGAAGGCCGCCCGGGCCGCCTTGACGTCATAGGCAAGCGGCGTCAACCCGAGCTGGTGCCACTCCCCCAGAGTGGGAGGAAAGAGCTGGGTTGCCGCCATCTCGGGATCCCGCAACAGGGCGGCTGCCATACCACGACGATCGATGGCGAGACTCAGGGCACGGCGCACCACCGGATCACTCAGACGGGGATCGGCGCCATTGAGCTTGAGCTGGATGGTTCGTGGCAGGGTGACCGAGGCGATGGAGACCCGTGACGCCTGCTGCAAGCGGCGGATGCTGACCGGATCCAGCCCCCAGGCGATGTCGGCCTGACCGCTCTCGGCCATCAGGGTGCGGCTCTCTGCACGCCCCACCGTCAGGTAGCTGACCACCTCGATTGCGGGCCTGACCCCCTGCCAGCCGTCGAAACGCACAGTCTCTATCCGCTGGGGTTGTTGCAGGCGGGTGATGCGATAGGGGCCAGAGCCTATCACCTGGGTTACCTCCCCCTTGGCATCGTAGGCGGCCTTCGCCAGGATCTGGGTGCTGGGATGGGCCAGCACGGCCGGCAGGGAGGCGAAGGGTTCGCTCAGGGTGACCTTCAAGACGCCATCTCCAGATCCGATGGACGCAATGGGAGTGCTGGTCATCACGCCGGGCTTGCGCCAGGCCTGTTGCAGGGCAAAAGCGGCCTGCTCGGCGCTCACCTCGCTGCCATCGTGAAAACGGGCCCCGGGGCGCAATGTGAATCGCCACTGCAGACCGTCATCGCTACGCGACCACTCACTGGCAAGCCCGGGTTGCAGATTGCCTTTCCCATCGACATCCACCAGGGTCTCCGCCACCTGCATGCGAGTAAAGAAGACCCCGTTGCTGGCGGGGTCGACACTGTGGATCTCCCAAGGCCCCACCATGGCAAGCGGTTTGCCGTCGGCTGCAGTCGTTCCTGCCATCAGAGCCAGGGCGAACCACCCGGCTGCGGTGCATTTTTTTGTCATCCTTTCCATCCAAGCTTCATGTTCATCAACCAAAGAGGCAACGTTATAACATAACAATTAATCAGGAAGAATGACTTTTGATTTTTGATAAATGGCTTATTTGAAAGACAAAAAGCGACTGCGATGCAGATCGTCAAACAACGGGGAGTCAAAGGGGAATAAAAAAGATGGCCCGTCAGGGCCATCATGATGGCGTCAGCGAGTCACCATCTGCTGCGCCCGCTTGACCTGATCCTCGGGGCTCTCATTGCGCGGTGGAATGGTGATGCCCTTCTGGCAGGCGGGCCTGGCTTCCATGCGTGCCATCCAGGCCTGCAAATGCACCAACCCCTCGATGGAGATACCACTCCAGTCGTGGATGCGCACCCAGGGCCAGGTAGCGATGTCGGCGATGCTGTACTCGTCTGCCAGATACTCATGGTGTGCCAGATGGCCGTCGAGCACCTCGAACAGGCGTCGCCCTTCCTTCTGGTAACGCTCGATGGCGGCCGGGATCTTCTCGGGGAAATAGCGATAGAAGACGTTGGCCTGCCCCATCATGGGACCGACGCCTCCCATCTGGAACATCAGCCACTGGATGGCCTGGGAGCAGCGCTTGGGATCCTGCGGCAGCAACTTGCCGGTTTTTTCCGCCAGATAGATAAGGATGGCGCCGGACTCGAACACCGCGAAGTCACCATTGTCCCGATCGATGATGGCCGGGATGCGGCCATTGGGGTTGATGGCCAGGAACTCGGGCTTCTTCTGCTCCATGGTCGCGAAATCAAGGGGAATGACCTTGTAGGGCAGCCCCAGCTCTTCGAGGGCGATCGACACCTTGAACCCGTTGGGCGTGGCGGCAGTGTACAACTCTATCATCTTGGACTCCTTGAACGTTCAGGGGAAAGGATCAGGCCTGGGCGCTGGGCCGGGCACTCACCCGGTCATGCCAGTCCTGCAAACGGGGCTGTTCGGGGGTGATACGCAGGCCAACCACCTTGCCAAAATCAATGGTACAGAGGGCAAGAATGTCGGCGATGGTGAAGCGCTCCCCCGCAATATAGGGCACCTCGGCAAGACGGGCATCAAGCTTGTCAAACCAGATCTGAGCCTGTTGCTTGCACTCCTCCCCCCATTCGGGGAAGACCCGCTCCCGGTCTTTGTAAAAACCGGTGATATGACGAAACGCCATACCGGTCGGCAACCAGAGGTTGAACTCGATGAAGCGACTCCACATCTCTATGGTGGCGCGCTCCAGCGCGGTGCTGCCAAACAGGTTCGGCTCGGGGTGGAGCTCTTCAAAATAGCGGCAGATGGCCAGGGTTTCACTCAGACAGGTTCCGTCATCGAGTTCCAGCACAGGAATGCGCCCGGCCGGGTTCTTGGTCAAAAAGGCGGGCGCCAGGTTTTCCCCCGCCCCCAGATCGACCTGTTGATATTCCATCTCGATCCCCTTCTCCGCCAGAAACATTCTGACCCGACGGGCATTGGGGGCTCGTCTCAACTCATAAACCTTCATGTCACCTCCGTCGACGAACACACAGTGAGCCGCTGCGCAGGCCATAGCAAAGCGGCACAATGTCGGTCAGTTATGACAAATATTGTGCCGCTTGAACAGCCCGCATCGAGGGGGAGATGATTAGCTGCTCAGTCCCCCTGGTTGGCGCTGGCGCAGCAAGATAAGACGGGAAAGCAGCGGGAAATAGGATTCAAACTTGCTTTGCAGCACCAGGCTGCAGGCAGGATCCGCCAGTTCGGCCTCATCCAGAAGAATACCGTTGGAAACGAAATAAAAATGCGGATCCCGGACATCCGGCCCCTGTGGAGTATGTTCATACTGTCGATGCACCAACAGGGGAAGCACCGGCAATCCCAGTGTACTGCCTCCTGCTGGCCAGAGCGGAACAGGCCAGGCAGCGCCCTCTTCTTCCAGCAGCAGGATCGCCGCTTCGTCCTTCGACGGTTGCCACTGCTGGGGCTGTGCCACCCGGACCTCGGTGACATAATCGCTCTCTTCGCTGGCGGCACGCAGTGCGGCCAACACACCCAGAGTCGTCGGCGACGACGGTTTCTGACTAACTAATGACAGATTCATGGCTCATATCCCTATGCTCACCACAGCCTGTTATCCGGCTGTCGCGATAAGACTAGTTGATTACAGGTCTTTATTGGAGCCGTCAGATCTGTCAGTCACCACCCTGACCGAATGAGGGCATAGCAGTTGCTATTCCCGAATATCTTGGTAAGATGTCGCGTCCTTTTATCCCCCGTTCTTTAACATCCAGTGGTGAACCTATGCATCCGATGCTGAATATCGCCGTGCGCGCTGCGCGCAACGCCGGTCAAGTAGTAGTAAAAGCCTTTTCTCAACCCGAGAACATCGAGGTTATCCAGAAAGGCAGCAATGACTTCGTGACCAACGTTGACCGTGACGCCGAAGCGGCCATCATTCACACCATCAAAAAATCTTACCCGGAACACAGCATCGTTGCTGAAGAGTCTGGCGAGATTGCCGGTACCAATCCGGACTACCAATGGATCATCGACCCACTGGATGGCACGACCAACCTGGTCAAAGGCGTTCCGCACTTTGCCGTTTCCATCGCTCTGCGCGTCAAGGGCAAGACCGAACAAGCCGTTGTCTACGATCCCATCCGTGACGAGCTGTTCACTGCCACCCGCGGCAGCGGCGCCCAGCTGAACGGCTACCGCATCCGTGTCGGCAAGGCCAAAGAGCTCTCCGGCACCATCCTGGCCACCGGGTTCCCGTTCAAGCAGAAGCACCACATCGAACCCTACCTGAAGATGTTCCAGAGCATGTTCATCGAGTGTGCAGACATCCGTCGTGCTGGCTCCGCCGCGCTGGATCTCGCCTATGTGGCCGCTGGCCGCGTCGACGGTTTCTGGGAAATCGGCCTGAAACCCTGGGACACAGCCGCCGGTGAGCTGCTGGCCAAAGAAGCCGGCGCCATCGTCACCGATTTCGTCGGTGGTCACAACTACGAAAACTCCGGCAACATCGTGGTAGCCAACCCCCGCGTGCTGAAAGAGATGCTCGGCAAGATCCGCGAAAACCTGCCGGAATCCCTGGCCAAGTAATCCCGGATACCCGCGAAAAAAATGCCAGTCGGTTCGCCGACTGGCATTTTTTATTCCTGACTACAGCGAAAATCCCGCCCCTCTCGATGACTCAGCGGGATCAGATAGTGCCGTTGCGTCCCATGTTGATCACCACCCGGCGGTTCTTGGCTCGGCCAGCTTCCGTTTCGTTGGAGGCCACGTGCTGTTTCTCACCGTGCCCTTCCACCGAGATCTTGCCCTCCTCGATGCCGAGATCCACAAACACCTGCTTGATGGCATCCGCCCGCTTCTCGGAGAGCTTCTGGTTTGGCCAGCGGCCGCCATAGCTGTCGCTGTAGGCGTCGATCACCACCACATCGATGCTCTTGTCTGCCTTCACATAATCACCGATCATCGCCAGCCGCCGCTTGGAGGCCGGTGACAACTGATCGCTGTTCTTGTCATAGGAGAGCACGCTGAAGGCGATGTCGTTGAAGCTGTAGGGCAGCAAGCCACTCAGGCAGTCCATGAACGCCTGGTACTTGACCCTGAAATTGACCGACGAGAGCGATACCCGCACCGGCCTGTCCTGACGATACCAGTCGCGATACTGGAAAGTCGGCATACGCCCTCCTTCCAGCTCGTCCAACATGGTCCAGGCGGTCTGCCCCGCCACCAGGCCGTCAAACTGCTGATAGAACTGCAACTGGCTGATCTGTCGCCCGGCCACCCCGGGACGCCAGCTGGGGGGCATGATCCCGAGGCTCACTGTCTGGGTACGCGCCTGGGGTCGCTGCCCCTTGAGCTCGAAATCCAGATTGATCTTGCGCCCGGCCCGGCTGACAAAGGCCCCGGTTCCCCAGCGGGGAATAGGATGCTCCAGCCTGCACTCCACCTGGGTATCAGAGGTCAGGCGCCAGACGGATTGATCCAGACCGGCGCCAAATTCGGTCACGCCCGCCTGCAACTGCATACTCACTGATATGCTGATCAACCCCAACACCCAAGCATTCAACGGCTTGTCCTCCACACTATCTCGAATTATCTATCGGCAGCGGCAGGACAAGCTTTAGGTCAAAACGCTCAGTGGGGGGAAGAAGGGGCCATCAGCTTGAAGCTGGCGATGCGTCCCGCCAGATCCCGGGCCAGGGCATCCAGTTCGGCACTGTGTTGTTGCAGGGTATGGGAGTGCTGGCGATGGGCCTCATACACGTCACGGATGGTCATCACGTTTTGCTGGATGTCGTCGGTCACGTAACGCTGCTCCTCGGTGGCGGTGGCCACCTGGGCCGTCATGTCGCTCACCTTGCGCACCTCGTTGACGATGTCGGTCAGCTCGCTCCCCGCCCGTTTGGCCTCCGTCACGCTAAGGCCGGCCTGTTCGGTGCCCGTGTGCATGGCAGCCACCGCCTCGTTGGCCCCCTGGCGCAAGCGGCCCAGCATCCGCTCTATGTCATCCGCCGCCTGCTGGGTACGGGAGGCAAGCGCTCTCACCTCGTCGGCCACCACCGCAAAGCCGCGCCCGGATTCACCGGCA
Organism: Aeromonas sp. PrichA-15; assembly: GCF_017939245.1. NCBI lineage: Bacteria > Pseudomonadati > Pseudomonadota > Gammaproteobacteria > Aeromonadales > Aeromonadaceae > Aeromonas > Aeromonas sp. PrichA-15. Next base: position 33,275 of record NZ_JAGKRH010000028.1, read on the forward strand.
CGGGCCGCCTCGATGGCGGCATTGAGGGCCAGCAGGTTGGTTCTGTCCGAGATCTGCTTGATGAGGCTCAAGGCCTCCCCCACCGACTCGGTATCCCGATGCAGGCTGTCCACCAGGTGCCGGGTATCCACCAGCGTGCCCGCGACCTGCTGGATGGTGTGGATGGTCTGATCCACCTCCTTGTCACCCTGCTTCGCCCGGCCGATGGCCTGCTGGGTCGCCTGGGAGGTCTGGGTGGCGTTGCGGGCAATCTCCGCGACAGTCGATGCCATCTCGGTGGCGGCAGTCGCCACCAGATCCACCTGCCCGCATCCCCTGACTACGCCGGCATTCACCTCGGCAATGACCTCGGCCGAGCTGGCGGCGCTGCGTATCAGCACGTCACAGGAGTGGCGCACAGCCAGCAGCAAACTCTCCAGGTGCCCGAGGAAATGGTTCAGATCCCGCGCCAGGGCACCCAGCTCATCCCCGGATCGCCAGTCGACCCGCACAGTCAGGTCGTTCTCCTGCACCAGGCGCTTGAAGGTCTGGTGCAGGGCCATGAAGCCCAGATGCAGATCCCGCACCACCCGCCAGCAGACGAAGGTGGTCAGGACGATGCACAGCAACACGCCAGCCGCCCCCCACCAGAAGTCACTGGCACTCCCGACCCGCATCTGTTCAACCCGCTCGAAGAGCTGCTGATAGAGGCTGTCTTCTATCTCCTTGAGCAGGCCTATCTTGTCGGTACTCAAGGCAAACCAGGCCTCCGCATCGACACCAAAACTGCCGCTTGCCGCCTTGTCCAGGGCCAGTTTCTCCATGGCGGCCACCTTGGCCACCACGGGTGAGGCGAGGCTGTCGTTCAGCAACTGACGCTGGGCTGGACTCGCCACCGCCTGGAAACGTTCGAGATAGGTGTTCTGGGCCGCCAGCAGGGAGATGAACTGCTGCAACAGCGCAGGCGTGAAGCTGTCACGGCCAAAGACGTTGCTGAGCGTCGCCCGCTCCAGCCCCGCACGCTCCTTGCTCTGCAGGAAGGCGGCGTAGGCATTGGTCTGCAGGGCGATGGTGGCATCCATGCTGTCGACGCTTATCTTGTCCACTACCGCCAGCAAGGCGGTCACGAGGCGGGTATAGAAGCCGACCTGTTCCGCCACCTCGACCCCCAGGGCGCTGACCCGCTCACGCATGGCGGTGAGTCCCGCCACTCCCTGCTGCACCTCCGTCAGAGCCAGCAAGGCAGGATCCTGATGAAAACGCTGCAACAGGCTGTCCACCACCTTGCGCTGGGCAGGCAGCGCATCGCGAAACTTGTTGCCACCAGAGCCGAGGAAGCCGGCCGACATGCCGCGCTCCCGTTGCAGCTCATGGGCCAGCTGCGCCGCCTCCTTCACCACCGCCAGCGCGACCAGGGCGCCGCTCATCTCCTGTTCGACCCGATAACGTTCGTAGACGTACCGGCCGGAGAAAAACAGCAGGGCCAACAGCGGCAGACAGACCACCAACATCATCTTGTGTGCCAATCCCAGCTTCTTCATCGTCCTCTCCCTCCATGGTTGACGTCGCCAATTATAAGCACAGGTGTTTCAAAATGGCCCTCTTGCCGTCCCATGGCGGCAGATAAGGGACAAGGGCACGCTTTTTTGCCATAATGCCGCCTCCTTTCACGCCGACCGAGATACCATGACCGACGCCGTTCACACCCTCAAGGGCCGTTTTCGCGGCTTTTACCCCGTCGTCATCGATGTTGAAACCGCCGGATTCAATGCCAAGACCGATGCCCTGCTGGAAATAGCCGCCCACACCCTCAAGATGGATGAGCAGGGCTGGCTCGTCCCTGACCAGATCTTCCATTTTCATGTCCAGCCCTTTGAGGGCGCCAATCTGGAGAAAGCGGCGCTGGAGTTCACCGGCATCGACCCCTTCAACCCGCTGCGGGGCGCGGTGGACGAGAAGGAAGCACTCACCGAGATCTTCAAGGGGGTGCGCAAGGGCATGAAGGAGCAGGATTGTGGTCGCGCCATCATAGTGGCCCACAACGCCACCTTCGACCACGGCTTCGTGATGGCCGCCGCCGAGCGGGCCGGCCTCAAGCGCAATCCGTTCCACCCCTTCGCCACCTTCGACACCGCCGCCCTCTCGGGTCTTGCCCTGGGGCAGACGGTGCTGGCCAAGGCCTGTCAGAGCGCCAATATCCCCTTTGACAACAAAGAGGCCCACTCGGCCCTCTACGACACCGAGCGCACCACAGAGCTCTTCTGCCACATCGTCAATCGCTGGAAGAGCCTGGGAGGCTGGCCTCTGGCCAACCCGGATGAAACGACGGACACCGAAGACGAGGGCTGAACACTCCCAGCCCCTGCCCAGACAGGCTGCCCATGGCAGCCTGTCTGCATGAGGGGACCTGTCTGGGCAACGAAGAAGGGCCATTTTCCCGGTTCCCGTTCACCTCCAGCAGAAGATGCGTCCCTTGGCCGGGATCCGCCGATTTTTTTCTCGACATTTAGCCTGTTTTTCGCAAACTAGCTGGCTTTCACACGACTGACAGCAACACAATCCATAAGGAAATCAAATGAATCCTGTTGTTATCGCGGTGGCGCTGATGCTGGTGCTCAGCCTGCTGCGGATCAATGTGGTGGTCTCCCTCGCCATCGGTGCCATCGTGGGTGGCCTGCTCGGCGGACTCTCCCTCGAGCAGACCCTCAGCACCTTCACCGGCGGCCTGGGCGGCGGTGCAGAAATCGCCCTCTCCTACGCCATGCTGGGGGCTTTCGCGGTAGCCATCTCCCGCTCCGGCATCACGGATCTGCTGGCCCGCAAGGTCATCAACCAGCTCGGCAAGGATGCTAGCAGCACCCGCATTCTCTGGGTCAAGAGCCTGCTGCTCACCTCGGTGCTCGCGGTCTCCGTCTCCTCCCAGAACCTGATCCCGGTGCACATCGCCTTCATTCCCATCCTGATCCCGCCGCTGCTGCATGTCATGGCCCAGATGCAGATCGACCGCCGTCAGGTGGCCTGCGTCATCACCTTCGGCCTGACCGCTACCTACATGCTGCTGCCGGTCGGCTTTGGCGGTATCTTCCTGAACAACATCCTGGCCAAGAATCTCGTCGACAACGGCGTACCGGTGGAATTCAGCCAACTGCCCCTGGCGATGGCCATCCCGGTATTCGGCATGTTCCTCGGCCTGCTCATCGCCGTCTTCTTCAGCTACCGCAAGCCGCGTCAGTATGATCTGGAGCAGATCCTGGCCGCCGAACCCGAGACGGTCGAGCTCAATCTCAACCACATCTGGGTAGCCCTGCTGGCCATCGCCGTGGCACTCGGCCTGCAACTGATGACCAACAGCATCGTGCTGGGGGCGCTCGCAGGCTTCATCATCTTCACCTGCGGTGGCGTCATCAAATTCCGCGAGAGCCAGGATGCCTTCACCCAGGGTGTGCGCATGATGTCCCTCATCGGCTTCATCATGATCTCCGCAGCAGGCTTCGCCGCCGTCATGAAGGAGACCCACGGGGTGGAGAGTCTGGTGCAGTCCGTCTCCAGCATGATGGCAGGTCACAAGGGATTGGCGGCCTTCCTGATGCTGCTGGTGGGCCTGCTTATCACCATGGGGATCGGCTCCTCCTTCTCCACCGTGCCCATCATCGCCACCATCTATGTGCCCCTGTGCATCCACCTCGGCTTCTCGCCCATGGCGACCATCGCCCTGGTGGGCACCGCGGGCGCGCTGGGGGACGCGGGTTCCCCCGCCTCCGACTCGACGCTCGGCCCCACATCGGGCCTCAATGCCGACGGTCAGCACGACCACATCTGGGACAGCGTGGTGCCAACCTTCATCCACTACAACATCCCCCTGGTGATCTTCGGCTGGATTGCCGCCATGGTGCTCTGAGTCCATCCCGAGCAGACAGACAAAAGGCGACCCCGGGGTCGCCTTTCTTGTCTTGCACATGCCTCAGATGGCCGGTTGCAGTCCCCGCCTGCCGGCCAGGGCACAGAGACAGGCCACCAGGGCCAACCCCATGCCGGCTGCTCCCACCCCGAGCCAGTGACCCTGTTGCCAGACCAGCATCCCCAGGCTGGAGCCGAGGGTTCCCCCCAGGAACATGCCGGTCATGAAGAGGGTATTGATGCGCCCCCTGGCTTCAGGTCTCAGACCATAGATGCGCTGCTGATGGGCGATGAGTGCGCTCTGCACTCCGAGATCCAGCAAGATGACCCCGCACGCCAGCCCGGCCAGAGAGAGCCACAGCTCGAAGCAGATCCAGGCAAGCACCACCAGCACAGCACCGGCCAATACCACTGGTCTGGCCCCCAACCGATCCGCCATCCGGCCTGCCAGAGGGGCCGCCACCACCCCAGCCACCCCGATGACGCCGAAGAGACCCACCATGTCGGCCCCCAACCCATAGGCAGGTTCGGCCAGGTAGAACGCCAGCACGGTCCAGAAGGCGCTGAAGGAGGCAAACAGCAAGGCCTGGGTCAGGGTCGCGCGGCGCAAGGCGGGCTCCTCGCGCCACAGACCGACCAGAGAGTGAAGCAGACGGCCATAACCGAGGGGAGAGCGCGGCAATCCGGACGGTATCATCCTGGCCATCAGCAGGGCCCCCGACAGGGCCAGGGGAATGGCCAGCCAGAACATGGCGCGCCAACTGCCATAGGCGGTGACCAGGCCGGCGACGGTGCGGCTGAGCAGTATCCCGGCCAGCAGGCCGCTCATCACGCTGCCGACCACGGCACCACGGCGGGCGGGATCTGCCAGGGTCGCCGCCACCGGAACTATCTGCTGGGCAGCCGTGGCCCCGATGCCGAGCAGGACGGAGGCCAGCATCAAGGTGGTGGCACTCGTGGCCGTGGCCGCCAGCAGGGAAGCCAGCGCGATCAGTGCAAACTGCCCCGGAATGAGCCAGCGGCGCTCGACCACATCGCCAAGCGGCACCAGCAAAAGCAGACCCATGGCATAGCCAAGCTGGGTCAGCATGGCGATCAATGGCATGCCCGAGTGCCCGGGAAAGTCCTGCGCCATCACCGCCAGCATGGGCTGGTTGTAGTAGATGTTGGCAACTGCCAGGCCGCATGACAGGGCCATGGCGAAGAGCAGGGAGGGGCCGGGGGTTGCGGCCCCTCCGGCAGAAGGCGATGTACTCATGATCTTCTCCTCGTGGTAGAAGGGCTCCCGCCAGGATACGGGCCCCATGCGCACAGCCTACCCGGGGAGCGTCGCCACCAGTAGAGCGGTGGGGACCATAACAGTTATTCCGCTGGCGTATGCCCCACGCCGGGCAGGCCGGTCACGAATGCCAGAAAGGCGCTCGCCTTGGCACCAGGCTGGCGACCTGCCGGGAGCAGGGTCCAGAGCTCCTGCATGGGCAGTTGCCACTCGGGCAGCACCGCCACCACCTCGCCGCGGGCAAGCTCGGGGGCAAACATCCACTCCGAGGCGATACCGAGCCCCAGTCCAGCCAGCACGGCGGCGCGCATGCCTTCGGCCGCCGAGACCATCAGCCTGCCTTCTCCGGAAACCACCCTCTCCTCGACGCCACGGCGAAATCGCCACTGCTGCCCCATTCCGGGCCGTGGACTGTAAAGCACCAGGTCATGCTGTTGCAGGGCCTGAGGGGTCTCAGGCTCTCCTTTGGCGGCCAGATAGGCCGGCGTCGCCAGCACCCGCATGTCGCTTCGAGCGAGACAGCGGGCGACCAGCGACGAGTCGGCCTGTTTGCCGATCCGCAGAGCCACCTCGATGCCCGCCGAAATGAGATCCACATTGCCGTCATCCAGCAGGATCTCCAGATCCAGTCCCGGGTGAGCCGCCAGAAAACCGGCAAGATGGGGAATGATATGCAGGCGGGCGAAGGTGACGGGAGCGCTCACCCGCAGACGCCCGCTCAGGCCCGCCCGGCATTGCTGCACCATGGCATCGGCCTCGTGGACCTGGGCCAGGATCTCTCTCGCCCGCAGATAGTAGGCCTCTCCGGCCTCGGTGGGCGCCAGCCCCCGGGTCGAACGCAGCAACAGGCGGCTGCCAAGGTGCGCCTCAAGCTGGGCAATCAATCTGGAAACCGTGGGTTGCCCCATCCCCAGTCGGCGGGCCACCGCCGAAAACGAGCCGGTCTCCACCGCCAGCACGAACACCTCCATCACCCCCAAGCGATCCATTTATGGCTCCTCTGCCCTGTGGCACTGTTCGTGGCACAAGGTAGCACCGGGCCTGCCCTCTCGCACCCTCGTTCTGGCTGGAGGCACAAGAAAACCGCGTCAAGGGCGGTCCTGCCATGGAAGAAAGGTGTCGGGATGAAATATCAACCAGGAACGATCGAACAGAGGGACTCGAAGACAAGGCTACAGGGGCTCGATTGCCCCAAGGCTACCCCAGTGCCACTTCCTGAATGGCGGCGCTGTGGGCGAAATAGCGGTGACAGAACTGCATGAACTCCGGCAGCGGCAAGGGACGCGAGTAGAAATAACCCTGGATCTCATCCACCCCTATGGTGAGCACCGCCTTGAGCTCATCGCTGTTTTCCACCCCTTCTGCCACGACACGCACCCCCAACTGATGAGAGAGGGTGGTGATGGTCTCGACGAACAGCGCCTGACGGGGATCCTTGTCGATGGCGGTGATGAAGGAGCGGTCGATCTTGAGCTTGTCGAAAGAGAGTTCACGCAGGTAAGAGAGCGAGGACCAGCCGGTCCCGAAGTCATCGAGGGCCACCCGCACCCCTATCTGGCGCAGGGAGTGAATGATCTGCTTGCTGAGGGCGATGTCATCGAGGGCGATGGTTTCGGTCAGCTCCACTATCAACTGGTGCAGCCCCAACGGCCCATCTTCCATCTTCTCTTCAATCTCCCTGGCCAACCCCATGTTGAACATGGAGTTGGAGAGGTTGATGGAGATCTCGAGCGGTGCTAGCACCTCCTCCGGGAAGCCGGACAGATCGAGCTGCATGCGCCGGATGATCCAGCCCCCGAGCGCCTCGCCCAACCCGTTCTCTTCTGCCAGCGAGATGATGTCGAGGGGGGCAATAAAGCCATATTCCGGATGATGCCAGCGGATCAGCGCCTCGGCCCCCAGCCTCACTACACTCTGGCCGCGCACGATGGGCTGATAGTAAAGGGCCAGTTGCGGGCATTGCGGGCAGTGGATAAGCTCCCGCAGCTCGGTCGACAGCCGGCGTTTGCGCTGATAATGCTGATACATGCTGCTGGAGAAGAGCACATTGTCATTCAGCCGTTTGCGCTTGGCGCTGTCGAGGGCGATATCGGCAAACAACAGCATCTCTTCCGGTGAATGATCCGGTTTCACGTACTGGCTGGTGCCCATGAAGACCCGCACCCGGTGCGCCGGATCGGCGGCAAACACCAGATCCGCCAGCTCGCTGCGCAGTTGCTCCAGAAACGGGAAGCGCAGATAGGTGGGCATGGTGCCGGTGATGATGAGGGTGAACTCGTCACTGCCGGTTCGGGCAACGAAGATCCCCTGGCCAGAGGCGGCCTTGATCCGCGCCGCAAGCCGTTTGAGCAAGGCGTCCCCCACTTCGTAACCCAGACTGTTATTGACCTCCCTGAAATGCCCCAGATCCATGAGGCAGACGGTGATGCTGCTGCGCCGCCCGGGGTGGCTGGTCCACTGCTGGAGGTGCTTGATGAGCGCCGCCCGGTTAGGGAGACGGGTGAGAGGGTCGTTCCACGCCAGAAAATGCTGGCGACGCACTTCGCGAAACAGCACCATCAACATCACCATAGTCGCCAGCATCAGAAACCCCAGGATGAAGAAGTTCTGGGTTCTCGACTCGTTGAGCAGCTCACGCTGGGCGATGGCAGAAGGCCCGGTAAAGTTTTTCACCATCACGTCCCGCACCCCGCGCATCTCGTCATCGAGTGCGGCCGTGAACATCTTGAGTGCGGGGGAATCCGGCTCCCCTTGCACCACATCCTGCTCATAGCGTTCGAAGAGGGCGAGGATCTTGCCGACCGCCTTGTCCGCACCGAATCGGGCCCTGACCGACTTTGCCTCCTTCCCGTGCAGGAAGACATCGAGCCGGTTCCAGGCAATGTCAAAGCGTTTGTTCATCTCCTCCCGGCTGACGGCACCGGCACGATAGAGCTTCAAACCCTCTTCGAAGGCGTGGATCTCCAGCTCGAGCTGGGCCAGTGCCCAGGCGGAGAGCTGGGTGTAGCGCGTCACCTCATTGAACGCGCGGTCATAGTTCCAGACCGACCAGAGGGTCACCCCCAAAAAGGTGGTCACCATCAGGATCAGGCTCAAGAACTTGCTGCTCAGCATCTTATTTGCTCTCCAGCGCCGTCAGCTGCCACACCATCCGGCTGTGATAGATCTCCTTGTTGAGTTCGGGATGGTCGGTGAGGGGATAAATGACCCAGAGCGGCCCCTTGTTGCGCAGGGTCAGAGCCTTGCCATCCTGCTTCTCGGCCACCAGCACCGGGTACTTCTCCCCGTCTTCCAGCGGCAGTGCGGCCCAGTATTCATTGACCGCGAGGGCCTTGACCTCCTGGCTCTTGAGACCGTAGATCCTGACCAGGTCCCGCAGCAACACCCCGCGATAGAGGTGCTCCCCCTCGGTCCAGGGCGTCCCCGTCTTAACTTCCGTCTGCGGCAAGGCCTCAAACTCGGCACGGGTCAGCACCACCTCCCCCTTGCCATTGCAGCACCCCGCCCCCGCAATTCTGAAGAAGGGCTCCTCCGCCAACACCATACCCGACACGAGCCATCCAGATATCAGCAACACCTTGCCAAGCCACTTGCCCATCACGCCCCCCCCTGTCATACGGTTTATTTATTCATCTCACTCTGCTGACTCATATGCAAACAACAGAATGCACCTTCAGACCAAAGTCGCAGTCGTTTGCAACCAGCAACGATTGTGCGTCTTCCAAAAGTATCCAATCGCTTCCCAAAGAATGACACCAGGCGCCACCCCCAGGCAAATGGATTGCACCATTTTTCTTTCACTGGCTCCTCATCAAACCGGATGCCCACCACGGCCGGAAAAAGGTGACAATCTTCGCTACGCATCTGAAAAACAGACACAAAAAGGGCCACTCCATGGAGCGGCCTTCTCATCAGTGCAGTCAGGGTTTAGCTGTCGCGGCGCTTGTTGCCACCGAATTTGCGACCCTTGTCGAAACCGCCTTCACGGCGATCCTTGTTGAAGGGACGGTCACCCTGGGGACGGCGATCCTTGTTGAAAGGACGGTCGCCACGGAACGGACGATCACCACGGGGCGGACGGGGAGCAGTGTTGCCACCGGCCGGCACTTCGGTGTAACGGGTGATCTGCAGCGGACGCTGGCAGACACGGGCCTTCTTGATCACTTCCAGCACCTCGGCGCTCATGCCCTTGGGCAGATCGACGGTGGAGAAGTCATCGGCGATGTCGATGTTGCCGATGAAGCGGCTCTCGATGTTCGCTTCGTTGGCGATGGCACCCACGATCTGGCCCGGCTTGACGCCGTGATGGGCACCCACGTCGACGCGGTAGCGCTCCATCTCCACGTCCGGGTTGTCTTTCAGTGGACGCGGCTCCAGGGACGGCATGCGACGGGCCGGACGATCGCCACGGTCACCGAAGTCACGACCGCCACGGTCGTTGAACTCACGACGCTCGAAGCCACCGCGATCGTTGCCGGCGTTGAACACCGGATCCGGAATGGAGTCATCCAGCAGCAGCGGTTGGTCGCCCTGTACCAGCTTGGCCAGTGCAGCAGCCAGCTCCAGCGGATCGGCAGAATCTTCTTCGATCAGCTCGTTCACCAGGTTGTGGTAGATCTCGAGCTCTTCACCCATCATGGTTTCGCGGATGCGCTCCTTGAACTTGGCCAGACGGTGCTGGTTGATGTCCTCGGTGCTCGGCATCTTCATCGGCTCGATCGCTTGACGAGTTGCGTGCTCGATGGCGCGCAGCATGCGACGCTCGCGCGGTGCCACGAACAGGATGGCTTCACCCTTGCGACCAGCACGGCCGGTACGGCCGATACGGTGAACATAGGATTCGGTGTCGTAGGGGATGTCGTAGTTCACCACGTGGGTGATGCGCTCAACGTCCAGACCGCGGGCGACCACGTCGGTGGCGATCAGAATGTCCAGCTGGCCCTGACGCAGCTTGTCGACGGTACGCTCACGCAGCTTCTGCGGGATGTCACCGTGCAGCGCTTCACAGGCGTGACCACGGGCAGCCAGCTTGCCTGCCAGCTCTTCGGCGGCGTTCTTGGTACGCACGAACACCAGCAGGGCTTCGTAGGATTCCACTTCCAGCAGACGGGTCATGGCGTCCAGCTTGTGCAGACCGGTCACCTGCCAGTAACGCTGGCGAATGGTGGTTGCGGTCGCGGTCTTGGAAGCGATCTTGATCTCTTTGGGCTGCTTCAGGTGCTTCTGGGCAACACGACGGATCTGCTCCGGCATGGTGGCAGAGAACAGGGCAACCTGACGACCGGCCGGGCACTGATCCATGATCCAGTCCACGTCGTCGATGAAGCCCATGCGCAGCATTTCGTCCGCTTCGTCCAGCACCAGGGCTTTCAGACCGGAGAGGTCCAGGTTCTTGCGACGGATCAGGTCCATCACGCGGCCCGGGGTACCCACGACAACCTGAGCACCGCGGCGCAGGGCGCGGGTCTGGGTTTCGTAGGAAGCGCCGCCGTAGATGGGCAGCACGTGGAAATCGGGCATGTGGTGGGCATAGCGTTGGCACGCCTCTGCCACCTGCAGGGCCAGCTCGCGGGTCGGGGCCAGCACCAGGATCTGGGTGTTGCGGTTACCAGCTTCCAGACGAGACAACAGAGGCAAGGCAAAAGCAGCGGTCTTCCCTGTACCGGTTTGTGCCTGCCCCAGCAGATCGTGTCCCGCCATCAGGTGGGGAATTGCTGCGGCCTGGATGGGAGACGGACGCTCATAGCCCACGTCCTGCAGCGCTTTCAATACAGGCGCGGCCAGTCCAAGCTCACTAAAAAGGGGCAGTTGTTCGGTATCAGACATAGATTCTTCCAGATTAAGGCAGGCGGCTAACACCGCGGAATAGCAAAAAGGCGGCGATTATAGCGCCACTTTGTTCTGCTGTCTTGAAAAATGTGATAGGTGTCTCAAGACGTTGGCAATTATAGAGGGATCTCGCGACTATGGCTTGCTTATTTTTCACTCATGATGCGTTATTGCGGATCACGCTTCGCCAGAGTCCTTGTCCCGCTTGTGCTTGAGCACCGCCATGGTCAATCGGCTGGTGCACAATAAACGACCACGTTCATCGCGAATTTCGATCTGCCACACCTGAGTCGTGGTCCCCAGATGCAGCGGGCTGCAGCGCCCCGTCACCACCCCTTCCCGCTTGGCCCTCAGGTGGTTGGCATTGACCTCCAGCCCCACACAGTAACTCTCCTCCCCGACCGCCATGTTGGCCGCAAGCGATCCCAGCGTTTCCGCCAGCACCACGGAGGCGCCTCCGTGCAGCATGCCGAGTGGTTGATGGGTGCGGTGATCCACCGGCATGGTGGCCTCCAGCCAGTCGGGGCCAAAGGCGCTGTAGACGATGTCGAGGTGGGCCATCAGGGTGTTGCGGGAGCTGGCGTTGAGCCCCTCCAGGCTCATGGGTTTGCGCCAGATGGGGCTGCTTTCTTGACTCATGGTGAGCGGACTCCTTGCGTGATCAACGGGTTATCGCTGCGCTGTAGCGGCAAACCAGCAGTGTCGGCGAAAAAGGCGCAAAAAAAAAGATGCCCACGCCGGGGCATCTTGCATCGAGGTTTGCCCTCACCAGGGATAGGTCCCCCCTGGCCACTCGGCCCAGGGACCGTCCCGCCCCGGCAGGCGCGGCTCGGACCAGCGCCATACCTTGCCGAGCCAGGTGCGCAGTTCGGCTTCGAGTTCGCTGTCAGTGAGCGGCGCCTCGGCCACCTTCCAGAAGAAGAGCTCCACCTGCACCTCCGGCAGCACCGACGGATAGAGGTAAACCCCGCCCCAGAAGCGGGGCTCCCTGTCCGGGCTCCAGAGGCCATAGGCAAAGGAGCGCTTGGCCAGGAACTCGGAACGTTGCCACTCAAGATCGGCCTCGTGTTGGCTCAGGCTGAAATGGGCGGAAGGCCACACATCGTCCGGGCGAAACAGCTGATGAAGCTGCTCGCGCTCGCGCAGGATGGCGACAAACTCCACCACGGCCTGGGACGGCGTGGTGGGGAGCAACAGAAAATGCGGGTGCCGATAGGCCTTTGGCACCCGGAATCCCTTGGTAAAGTGGAACATCAGAGCAGTTCCAGCAGGGCCTGCAGCGGATGCTTGAGCTTCTCCCCCTCCATCCGCTTGACCTGGCTGCGGCACGAATATCCGGTGGCCAGGCAGCGAGCCTTGGGCAGGCGTTCAAGAGGCTCGGCCCAGCTCAGGCCATAGATCCCCTTGGAGTTCTCCACCTGTTTGGCGTCGTGACCATAGGTGCCCGCCATGCCGCAGCAACCCACCGACACCGGCTGCAAACGTGCACCGAAGCGACCAAACAGGGTGCTCCAGTCACCGTGGGTGGTGGGCTTGGCGGTCTTCTCGGTGCAGTGGGCAAACAGATACCAGGGGTCGGTGCCAACCTCTTCCCGCAGCGGCAGCGCCTCGGCAGGCAGGGAGAGCAGCCACTCCTGGGGCAGCAGCACCTGGAAGTCGCCGCGGGCGGTGCCGAGCGCCTTCACGTACTCGTCCCGGTAGCAGAGCACCAGAGAGGGGTCCACCCCCACCATGGGGATGCCGAGGGCCGCCACCTTGTTGAGGAACTGGGCGCTGCTGGCTGCGGTGCGGGCGAAGGCGCGCAGGAATCCCTTCACGTGCTGGGGCTTGCCATTGGGTTTGAACGGCAGCAGGTAGGGCTGATAGCCCAGCTTGCTGGCCAGCTTCACCAGGTCACGCACCACGGGGGCGTCGTAGTAGCTGGTGAAGGGATCCTGCACGATGAGCACCACTTTATGGCGCTGCTCGGGGCTCATGGCCTCGAGGCCCGGCAGGTCGAAATAGCGGGCGCGATGGTCGCGCAGCTCCTCGGCCAGGGTCGGTACGCTCAAGAGCGGCACGTCCACCATGCCGATGCTCTTCTCGGTCGCCTTCTGGGCCCAGTCTTTTTCGAGGAAGAAGTTGACCAGTTTCGGCGCCTTGGCCAGCAGGGGCGCATAGCTCTCTACCGTGCCCACGAAGTAATCCTTGGGGCCGCGCAGATAGCGGCTGTGATAGAGCTGCATGAAGCGGGCACGGAAGGTGGGCACATCCACCTTGATGGGGCACTGGCTGGTGCATGCCTTGCACGCAAGGCACCCCTCCATCGCCTCCATCACCTCGTGGGAGAAGTCATACTCGCCCCGGGCGCGGGCCACCGTATTGCGGAACTTGTCGACGATCTGCTTGAAGCGCAGACCGCCGCTTTGCAGCGCCACCTCTTCGGCAAGGGGATCGAAGCCCTGCTCCGACAACTGGCGCAGCCATTCACGCATCAGGCCAGCCCGCCCCTTGGGGGAGTGACGGCGGTCGCGGCTGATCTTGACCGAGGGGCACATGGGGGAGTCGGTCTCGAAGGTGAAACACAGACCGTTGCCGTTGCAATCCAGCGCCCGTGTATAGCTCTCGCGCACGGCAATCGGGATCTGGCGGTCGAACTTGCCGCGCTTGGGCCCGTCCACCGAGACAAGCGAAGCGCCGCTGCCATAAGGCATGCAGATCTTGCCCGGGTTGATGCGGTTGGCCGGGTCGAACGCCCCCTTGACCCGTTGCAGCTCTTCCCACAGCTCGCCGAAGAAGGCGGGGCTGTATTCGGAGCGAAAGCCCTTGCCGTGCTCCCCCCACATCAGGCCGCCGTATTTGGCGGTGAGCGCCACCACCTGATCGGAGATGCGCCGCAGCAGCACCTCCTGCTCGGGATCGCACAAGTCCAGCGCCGGGCGCACGTGCAGCACCCCGGCATCGACGTGGCCGAACATGCCGTAGTCAAGGCCGTGAGCATCCAGCAGGGCACGAAACTCCATGATGAAGTCCGCCAGCGACTCCGGCGGCACGGCGGTGTCTTCGGTGAAGGCCACCGGCTTCTTGCGCCCTTCGGCGTTGCCGAGCAGCCCCACCGACTTCTTGCGCATGGCGTAGATGGTCTCGATGCTCGGCAGGTGGTCGCACACCTGATAGCCAATGACCCCGGCTTCACCACGCGACAGCAGGGCGTCGATGCGCCGGCACAGCTCCGCCACCTTGGCCTTGTGCTCATTCTCGTCGGTGTCGGCAAACTCGACGATGTTGAGCCCCTGCAGATCCTTGCCGGGCACATCCTGGATGAGATCCTTCACCGAGTGCCAGATGATGTCGGCGCGAGCCAGTCCCAGCACCCGGGAGTCTACCGTCTCCACCGACAGGGCGTGGGCCTGTACCATAAAGGGGGCGTTTCTGAGCGCGGAGGGGAAGCTGTCGTACTTGACGTTGACCAAGGTGCGGTAGCGCGGGATGGGGGTGATGTTGAGCCGGGCTTCGGTGATGAAGCCCAAGGAGCCTTCCGAGCCGCACAGCACCCGGCTGACGTCCAGGGTGTCGCTCTCGGGTTGATAGAGGTGCTTGAGATCGTAACCGGTCAGAAAGCGGTTGAGCTTGGGGAAGGTGGCCTCAATGTCGGCGCGCCGCTCGCGGCCGATGCGATAGAGGGTGCGATAGATCTCCCCTTCACGGGTCTCGAGGGCCAGCTTGTCCGCCAGACGCTGACCGGTCACCGGCTCGGTCGCCATGAGATCGCCGTTTTCCAGCACGGCCTTGAGGCCGAGCACATGATCCGAGGTCTTACCGTACACCAAGGAGCCCTGCCCCGAGGCATCGGTGTTGACCATGCCCCCCAGGGTGGCCCGGTTGGAAGTGGAGAGATCCGGCGAGAAGAAGTAGCCGTGGGGCTTCAAAAAGGCGTTGAGCTGATCCTTGACCACCCCGGCCTGGGCCCGCACCCAACCCTCTTCCAGATTAATTTCCATGATCTGGTTCATATGGCGCGAGAGATCGACGATAATGCCGCCGCCCAAGGATTGACCATTGGTGCCGGTACCGCCGCCGCGAGGGAAGAAACTCAAGGTCGCGTACTCGGGCCCCTGGGCCAACTTGAGCATCACCGCAATATCGTCCGCGCTGCGCGGATAGAGAACCGCCTGAGGTACGACCTGATAGACGCTGTTATCCGTCGCCATCGCCAACCGGCTTGCATAAGACTTTTCGATATCACCACGAAATGCTGATCGCGCCAGCAACTCAAGAAACTGCAGGGTTGTAGGTGACAAACTGTCCTGGTAATCGAGTCTCGGGATCATAAATCCTTGTTCCCATCCTTTGCTTGATGCCGGCATTCCGGCGACAACGACCGTTCGGACCAGCCTCTTTGCGGGTGTCCGAACCAGTCCGCTCACATGTGAGCGGGCAGTATATCAGCTAGAAAACCGCTTGCGCGCGCAATCTTCACCATTTGAAAGGAGGACTTTTATGGCTCACTACAGCCATGTTATCAGTACGCTTATTCGCACCGAAAAACAGGCGCTGACCCTGTCGCTGTTTGGTTGCATCACCTTTGCCATCTTCGGGATCGGTTATGGCCTCTTCGTCGGTTCCAACGCCATCATGCTGGACGGCATCTTCACTCTGTTCAGCATTGGCATGACGGGCCTTGGGCTCATCACTGCCTACCTGGTTACTCGCCCCTCCGACGCCCGTTTCCAATACGGCTACGCCCACTTCGAACCCATCGCCAACGTCATCAACGGCGCCATCATTCTGCTGCTTTGCCTTGGCGCCCTCTATGGCGGCATCACCTCCCTGCTGGCGGGCGGACGAGAAATAGATCTCGGCCACGCCCTCATCTATGCCGTCGTCTCCACCTTCTTCTGCGGCATCCTCTATCTCATCGAGGCCGACGTGGCCGAGCGGGTCAACTCCGAGCTGGTGCGGGTGGACTCCAAGGAGTGGCTGGTGGATACCCTGCTCAGCGCCACCCTGCTCATCGGCTTTCTGGTCGCCATCGGGCTCGATACCCTGGGTTACGGCCACTACAACCGCTATATAGACCCGGTGCTGGTCTCGCTGCTGGCCCTGTGTGCCACCCTCATTCCCATCAAGGTGCTCGGTCGCAACCTGCGGGAAGTGCTAAAAATTGCCCCCAAGGGGGATGTTTCCCGGCTGGTGGCCAGCGAAGTCGAAGCCCTGCGCCTGCGCCATGGGGTCGAGTGCTACAGCCACCTGGCAAAAAGCGGCCGCCGCTTCGATCTCGAGCTCAACATCCTGGTGGCCCCCGGCCAGGAGTGGCCCGTCGAACGCCAGGATGCCCTGCGCCAGGAGCTCTGGTCCCGCCTCGGCGACACCCTGGGAGACGCTTGGCTCTCGGTCTGCTTCACCCGGGAAAAACGCTGGTTGTAAGCCGCAAGGCGGGGGCTTGCCTGGCAAGCTCCGCCTGTCCCTGTTGCCCTGTTGGGCGAGCGCCTCTCCCTGCGCGTCCAGACCCCCTTGCCAAATGGCGGCGAGTCGTTATCATCAGGGCTCACTTTTGACCCGAGGTTTTATTGCCCATCATGGACAATCCCCGAAGTAGCCCTTCGTCTTTTCCCATCAAAGCCTATCTGTACCTGCTCAACCAACGCCTCTGAAGCGATCGTCTCCGTCACCACGGCCACGCCGTGACCACGATTCACTGCATCTGTCTTCATTGAGGTCAATCACATGGAATTCTTGCTGGACCCGTCAATCTGGGTCGGTCTGCTTACCCTGATCATCCTGGAAATCGTTCTCGGGATAGACAACCTGGTCTTCATCGCCATCCTGGTGAAAAAACTGCCCCCCGCCCAGCGGGACAAGGCGCGCATCATCGGTCTCTCCCTCGCCCTGCTGATGCGCCTGGGACTGCTCACCATCATGTCATGGCTGGTCACCCTCACGGCTCCTCTGCTGCACATCTGGGATCACCCCTTCTCCGGTCGGGATCTCATCCTGATGGGAGGCGGACTCTTCCTGCTGTTCAAGGCCACCTCCGAGCTGCATGAGCGACTCGAGGCCAAGCCCGAGGAGCAAGGCGGCACCGGCGTCTATGCCGGGTTCGGGGTGGTGATCGCCCAGATCCTGGTGCTGGATGCCATCTTCTCGCTGGACTCCATCATCACCGCCGTCGGCATGGTGGATCACCTCGGCGTCATGATGGCGGCCTTGACCATCGCCATGGTGGTGATGGTGCTCGCCTCCAAGCCCCTGACCCGCTTCGTCAACGCCCATCCCACTGTGGTGGTGCTCTGCCTGAGCTTCCTCTTGATGATCGGCTTCAGCCTGGTGGCGGAGGGCTTCGGCTTCCACATTCCGAAGGGCTACCTCTACGCGGCCATCGGCTTCTCGGTGCTCATCGAGTTCTTCAACCAGCTCGCCCAGCGCAGTGCCCTGCGCCACGAGGCGCGCCAGCCCCTGCGCGAGCGCACCACCGCCGCCATCTTCAAGCTGATGGGGGGGAACAAGCGCTCCGCCCACCCGCAGGAGGACGAAGAAGAGGTGCAGGCTCAGCCCCTGCCCCCTGGTTTCGGTGAAGAGGAGCGTTACATGGTGAGCGGCGTGCTGTCGCTGGCCGAGCGTTCCATTCGCACCATCATGACCCCGCGCTCCGAGATGGAGTGGATCGACATGAGCGACAGCGAGGACGAGATCCGCGCCCTGCTGCAACGGGCCCCCCACAGCCTGTTCCCGGTCTGTGACGGGGAGCTGGACGAGATCATCGGGGTGGTCAAGGCTCGGGATCTGCTGTTTGCCCTCAACGAGGGGCAATCCCTGGCAGCACTAGCCAGACAGAACGAGCCCGTCATCGTGCCCCAGACCATCAACGTGATCCGGCTGCTGGCGGAGCTGCGCCAGGCCAGGGGCAGCCTCATTCTGGTGGCGGACGAGTTTGGCGTCATCCAGGGGCTGGTCACCAACCACGATCTGCTGGAGGCCATCGTCGGCGAGCTGCCGGACGAGGACGAGACCCCCGATGTGGTGCGCGAGGGCGAGCATTGGCTCATCCACGGCACCACCAACATCCATCAGGTGGAGCAGGCCCTGAACTGCGACGGTCTGGTGAGCGAGAGCGACGAGTACGTGACCCTGGCGGGCATGCTGCTCTCCCACTTCGGCAGCTTGCCCGACGTCGGTCAGCAGTTGCACCTCGGCCAGTTCTGCTTCGAGGTCATGGCCGTGAGCGAGCGGCGCATCGAGCGAGTACGGGTCACCCCACTCTCCCCCTGATCATCGGTGGCAATGCAGCAAAAGAGGGCCTTTGGCCCTCTTTTTTCTGGCCCGAGCCCGGCCCCTCCCGCGCCATTGCTGCGATAACGGCAATTCTCTTCTGCAATACCCCCTCTTTTTCACAATAAAAATCCCCTTTAGAGTCACCTCACGCCCAAAGATTGAGGAATCCATCATGCACCACGATCCCCTGTTCTGCCCCCTTCGCCTCGGCCAGCTGCACCTTGCCAACCGCATCGTCATGCCCCCCATGACTCGCTCCCGCGCCAGCCAGCCCGGGGACGTGGCCAACGCCATGATGGCGACCTACTACGCCCAGCGTGCCGGGGCCGGCCTCATCATCAGCGAAGGCACCCAGATAGATCCCTTGGGCAAGGGCTACGCCTGGACGCCGGGCATCCACAGCGCCGAGCAGGTGGCAGGCTGGAAGCAGGTAACAGACGCGGTCCACGCCCAGGGGGGCATCATGTTCGCCCAGCTCTGGCACGTGGGCCGGGTCACCCATCCTGGCAACATCGGCGGCGCCCAGCCCCTCTCCTCCTCCGCCATCCAGGCCAAGGGAGTGAAGGTGTTCGTCGACAACGGCAGCGATGCCCCGGGGTTTGTGGAGACCGTCACCCCGCGCGCCATGACCCAGGCCGACATCGACGCCGTGGTGGGGCAGTTTCGCCGGGCCGCCCGCAACGCCATGGAAGCGGGCTTTGACGGCATCGAGTTGCACGCCGCCAACGGCTACCTCATCAACCAGTTCCTCGACTCCGAGTCCAATACCCGCACCGACGGCTATGGCGGTTCGCTCGAAAACCGGCTGCGTTTCCTCAAAGAGGTGACCGAGGCGGTCTGTGACGAGATCGGTCCCGACCGGGTCGGGGTACGCCTTGCGCCGCTCACCACCCTCAACGGCACCGTGGATGCCAACCCCCAGGAGACCTATCTGGCCGCCGCGCGCCTGCTGGGCCAGCTCGGCGTGGTCTATCTGCACGTCGCCGAAGCGGACTGGGACGACGCCCCCTTGATGGCGGAGAGCTTCAAGCAGGGGCTGCGCGATGCCTTCCCCAACACCCTCATCTACGCCGGCAAGTACGATGGGGAACGCGCCCGCGCCGCCATCGAGGCGGGCTGGGCCGACATGATTGGCTTCGGTCGCCCCTTCGTGGCCAACCCCGACTTGCCGAACCGCCTGCGCCACGGCCATCCGTTCGCCCCCCATGACCCCGCCACCCTGTTTGGCGGCGGCGAGAAAGGGCTGACGGACTACCCCGTCTATGGGGCAGAGCGGGCATAAGGCGGCTGGCGCCGAACCTCTTCCAGGGCGGGCCCTCCAACAGGGGGCTCGCCTTGTTGTCTTGCCAGTGCAACAGCAGTTCAAGGCATTGTTACGCCATGTAATTCAATCAAGGCACCCACCCCTCTCATCCAAGGAGTCACCATGACCCATACCCAGGCATGGTGCTGGCACGCCCCCGGCGAACCGGACCAGCTCACCCTCACCCGGCAAGCGCTCCCCACCCCCGGGCCCGACGAGGTCCTCGTCGCCAACCGGATCATCGCCTTCAATCCGGTGGACTGGAAACTCATCGAACAGGGTCATCCCCACTGGCAGCCAGGCCATGTGCCCGGCGTCGATGGCATGGGCACCCTGGTGGCGCCAGGGGCCAACGTCACCCACCTGCGCCCCGGCACCCGGGTCGCCTATCACACCGACTTGCGCCACGGCGGCAGCTTTGCCCGCCACACCCTGGTGCCGGCTCGCGCCCTGATGCCGGTGCCCGATGCCCTGAGCGACGAGGCGGCCGCCGCGCTCCCCTGCCCCGGCCTCACCGCCTGGCAGGCACTGGCCAAGCTGCCTCACCTGCACGGGGAGGCCCTGCTCATCACGGGGGCTGGCAGCAGTGTCGGCCGCTTCGCGGTGCAACTTGCCCTCCAGAAGGGGGCCCGCGTCTTTGCCAGCGCCAGCCCGCGCCATCACCAGTGGCTCAAACAGCTAGGCGTGCAGGGGGTGGCGGACTATCGGGATCCCGACTGGCTGGCCCAGTTGCAGGCCGCCAACGGCGGTGAACCCTTCGAGGGGATCATCGATCTGGTCTCCAGCCAGCAGGCAGAAGCCTTGCTGCCTGCCCTTGGCTATTACGGCCACATGGTGACGGTGCTCGGGCGCATCGCGCGCAACCCGCTGCCCGCCTTTAGCCATTGCCACTCGTTGCACGAGATTGCCCTCGGCGCCCAGCACGCCTTTGGCTCGGACAAACAGTGGAGCCGTCTGGTAGCGGCCGGTGTCGCCATGATGGCGCAGATGGCGAGCGGCGAGCTGACCCTGCCGCCGCTGGTGGTGGGCGACTTCGACGCCCTGCCCGCCCTGCTCACCCGCGTCAAGCAGGAGGGACAAGGGGAAAAGTATCTGGTGAGGGTGGGTTGATACCCGCCCAACGATGGCACAAAGAGGCCCGCCATGGCGGGCCTCCTGCATTCAAGGTGTGCAAGGCGGCCTGCTCAGTGCAGGCTCACCCCGTGCAGGGCGGCATGGAGGCGAATGTCCCGGGTCAGACGCACCTTGTCCGCGAGGCTCAGCCAGCTCGCCTCCACGGCATTGAGACTGAGGCGGCACAACTGCTCCTGGCTGGCGCCAAGCCCGTCGGCCAGGGCCTGGAAGTTGGCCCCCAGGTATCCCCCGAAATAGGCGGGATCGTCGGAGTTCACGGTGACGCAGAGCCCCTGCTCCAGCAGCCTCAGCACATTGTGGTGGGCCATCTGGTCAAACACCCAGAGCCGCACGTTGGAGAGGGGGCAGACGGTGAGGGGCAGCCGGGTGTCGGCAAGATAGCTCAGCAGCGCGGGATCCTCGACGCAGCGCACCCCGTGATCGATGCGTTGCACTCCGAGCTCCCGGATCGCCTGCCAGATGTAGTCAGCCGGCCCCTCCTCGCCGACATGGGCCACCAGCGGCAACCCCAGCTCGCGGCAGCGAGCGAAGACCCGGGCGAACTTGCTGGGCGGGTTGCCCTGCACCCCCGAATCGAGGCCGACCCCGTGCAGGCGCGCCAGGTGCGGCGTGGCCTCTGCCAGGGTGGCGAATGCCGCCTCTTCACTCAGGTGGCGCAGGAAGCTCATGATGAGCCGCCAGCTGATGCCAAAGGCTGCTTCGCCAGCCTGCAGCGCCCGCTCGATACCCCCCAACACGGTGGCAAAGGGCACGCCGCGGGCGGTGTGGGTCTGGGGGTCGAAAAAGATCTCCACGTGCACCACGTGATCGGCAACGCAGCGCTCGAGATAGGCCCAGGTGAGGTCGAAGAAATCCTGTTCGTGGATGAGCACGCTGGCACCGAGGTAGTAGAGATCGAGGAAGGATTGCAGGCCGTCGAACTCATAGGCGGCGCGCAGGCTGCCAACATCGGGCCAGGGCAGCGCCACCCCGTTGCGCTGGCCGAGCGCGAACATCAGCTCGGGTTCGAGGGTTCCCTCGATATGCAGCTGCAGTTCCAGCTTGGGCAAGCCGGCAATAAAGTGCTCCATGATGACGGCTCCATCGTCAGACTCCGTGCGGGCACCACCGGGGCGGCGCCCTCCCTTCGCCTTCATTGTGCACCCATCTGGCCCGCCGGAGGAGACTTGTCATCAAAGGGCCTTATAATGGCGGCACAAAAACCATAACCGATTGAAGAGACGAACAGAGGGATGCCCTGTCCCCGCTCTTGCGCCCTACAAGGAGAATTCATGAAGAAAAACGTCATCTGTGACATTGACGGCGTCATCCTGCACAACAACGATCTCATTCCCGGCGCCGACCGCTTCGTCCACCGCCTGCTGGAGCAGGGCAGCAAGCTCCTGTTCCTCACCAACTACCCGGCCCAGACCCAGAAAGATCTGCAAAACCGCTTCCGATCCGCCGGAATAGAGGTGCCCGAGGAGTGCTTCTACACCTCCGCCATGGGCACCGCCGACTTTCTCAAGCGCCAGGATGGCAAGAAGGCCTATGTGATTGGCGAAGGGGCCCTGACCCACGAGCTCTACAAGGCCGGCTTCACCATCACCGACATAGACCCCGACTTCGTGGTGGTGGGGGAGACCCGCAACTACAACTGGACCATGATGCAGCAGGGCGCCAAGTTCGTGGATCAGGGGGCCCGCTTCATCGCCACCAACCCCGATACCCACGGCCCCCTGATGTACCCGGCCTGCGGCGCCCTGTGTGCCCCCATCGAGCGGATGACCGGCAAGAAGCCCTTCTATGTCGGCAAGCCGAGCGCCTGGATCATTCGCGCGGCCCTCAACCGGATGGAGGCCCACTCCGACGACACCATCATCATCGGCGACAACCTGCGCACCGACATCCTGGCAGGCTTCCAGGCCGGTCTCGAGACGGTGCTGGTGCTCTCCGGGGTGAGCAAGGTGGCGGACATCGACCGCATGCCGTTTCGACCGAACCACATCTTCGACTCCGTGGTGGACATCGACATCGTCTGATCCCGGGTGCCGCCCTTCCGGTAGCCTTCAGCCTGCACGGGCCCCCTTGGCAAAGGGGGCCCGTTTCGTTTAACGTAAGCGCAACATCGTTAAACAAACTAAACGGGAGCAGGATGCTCCCCTCGCCACCCCAAGGACGCACCATGAAGAGCCTGAACGACTGGATCCTGCTGGACAAGCACACTGTCTCCCCCACCCCGATGATGCCAGCCCCCGAGCGCATCAGGGCCGGAACGCCGAGCCAGACGGCATGGAACCACTACTCCGACCCGAGCCAGCAGTTTCACGTGGGCTTCTGGGCTTGCGAGCCGGGCTGCTGGGCCGTTCACTATACCGAACACGAATACTGCCAGATGCTGGAAGGGGAGGCGGTGCTCCACGACGAGCAGGGCGGCCGCCTGCACCTCAAACCGGGGGATCAGTTCGTCATTCCCGCCGGTTTTGTCGGGCAGTGGGAGACCCTCACCCCTTGTCGCAAGCTCTATGTGATCTTCGAACCCGCCGCGACTTGACGCGCACGTCAACCCTGACCCTCTCTCTTCAGGCGGCCGGGCGGCCGCCATCCCCTGCGCAACTTGACGCTTACGGCATGATTTTCTGCGGTTTTCCCGCTTGCAAAAGGGTTTTCCGCTAGGCATTGTGATTGGCGAGGAATGTAAATGGAATTTCGAGCCCAAACGTGGGGGGCTCATATAAAAATCAAGAGGATTACCGCCAATGTGTTCTATTTTCGGCATTCTGGACATCAAGACCGACGCCACTGCCCTGCGCAAATCGGCCTTGGAGATGTCCAAGCGACTGCGTCACCGCGGGCCTGACTGGTCCGGCGTCTACAGCTCCGACAAGGCCATCCTGGTGCACGAGCGCCTGGCCATCGTCGATCCGGGCAACGGCGCACAGCCTCTCTACAACCCCGAGCGCACGCACGTATTGGCCGTCAACGGCGAGATCTACAACCACAAGGAGCTGGAGAAGAACCTCAAGGTCGACTTCCAGTTCCAGACCCACTCCGACTGTGAAGTGCTGCTGGCCCTCTACAAGGAGAAGGGCCCGGCGTTCCTGGACGATTTGAACGGCATCTTCGCCTTCATCCTCTATGACGCCGAGCAGGATGCCTACCTGATTGGTCGCGACCACATGGGGATCATCCCCCTCTATACCGGCCGCGACGAACACGGCAACTTCTATGTCGCCTCCGAGATGAAGGCCCTGGTGCCGGTGTGCAAGAGCGTCGAGACCTTCCCGCCGGGACACTACCTGTGGAGCAAGGATGGCGAGCTTAAAACTTGGTACAAACGGGACTGGATGGAATACGCGCCGGTCGAGCACAACGTCAGCGACAAGGCCGAGCTCAAAGCGGCCCTGGAAGCGGCGGTCAAGCGCCAGCTGATGTGCGACGTGCCCTATGGCGTGCTGCTCTCCGGTGGTCTGGATTCGTCCGTCATCTCCGCCATCACCAAGCTCTATGCCGCCCGCCGGGTGGAAGACGATGGCAAGAGCGAAGCCTGGTGGCCGCAGCTGCACTCCTTCGCCGTGGGCCTGGAAGGGTCGCCGGATCTCGCTGCCGCCCGCAAGGTGGCCGATCACCTCGGCACCATCCACCACCAGATCCACTTCACCGTGCAGGAAGGACTGGATGCCCTGCGTGACGTCATCTATCACCTCGAGACCTATGACGTCACCACCATCCGCGCCTCCACGCCCATGTATCTGATGGCCCGCTACATCAAGGCGATGGGGATCAAGATGGTGCTGTCGGGAGAGGGCTCCGACGAGCTGTTCGGCGGCTACCTCTACTTCCACAAGGCCCCCAACGCCCGTGAGTTCCACGAGGAGAACGTGCGCAAGCTCGCCTCCCTGCACCTCTATGACTGCCTGCGCGCCAACAAGTCCATGGCCGCCTGGGGCGTGGAAGGCCGCGTGCCCTTCCTCGACAAGGAGTTCATGGACGTGGCGATGCGCCTCAATCCCGCCGACAAGATGTGCGGCAAGGGCAAGATCGAGAAGCACATCCTGCGGGAAGCCTTCGAGGATCTGCTGCCCCACGAAGTGGCGTGGCGCCAGAAGGAGCAGTTCTCCGACGGCGTGGGCTACTCCTGGATTGACAGCCTGAAAGCCATGGTCGAGGAAGAGGTGACGGATCAAATGTTCGAGGCCGCGGCCTTCCGCTTCCCCGTCAACACCCCGCTCACCAAGGAGGCGTACTACTACCGCGCCATCTTCGACGAGCACTTCCCGCTGGAGTCCGCCGCCCGCACCGTGCCCTACGGCAAGTCGGTCGCCTGCTCCACCCCGACCGCGCTCGAATGGGATGCCAAGTTCAAGGAGATGGCCGACCCCTCCGGTCGCGCCGTGATGGACGTCCACCAGCAGGGTTACTGATCGCCCCTGACCTGAATACAAAGCCCCTCTCGAGGGGCTTTGTTGTTTTCTGCCATTCCATTGCCGCTTTTTGCCTTCCCCTTCCCTGTTTGCGGCTTGGCGCAGGAAACGCCTCGTGTCACATTGTCTGCGCCTGGAAGCAAAGATAACGACACAAGGAAGAGACCATGAAACGACTGTTACTGCCCCTGATACTGGGCACCCTCCTTTTCAATGGCGCCGCCTGCGCGGGCGACCACCTCTGGAGTCAGAGCCTGCCCGATTACAGCCAGGGTTATGACGAGACGCGGGATCCGGCCCGCGATCTCGCCGCCGCTACCGCCAAGGCCAGTGCCGAGGGCAAGAAAGTCCTGTTGCTGGTGGGGGGCGAATGGTGCAGTTGGTGCCAGGAGATGAACCGCTTTCTAGACCGGGAACCCGATCTCGCCGGCCAGCTCAACCGCACCTTCGTGGTGGTCAAGGTGAACGTCAGCGAGCAGAACAAGAATGAATCCTTCCTGAAAGCCTATCCCGAGTATCTGGGGGTCCCCCACTTCTACGTGCTGGATGCCAAAGGCAGGCTGCTCGAGTCCTTCAACACCGGGCTGCTGGAGAAGGGGAAGAGTTACGACGGGGAGAAACTCGGCAAATTTATCGCCTATTTCCAGCCCAGGACCACCCACGGCTGACTCGCCAGTCAATCAAACAGGGCCCCGCACGGTCAGTGACAGTACAGGGCCTTGATGGCAGCGCAAACAGGGAAGTGGCATGTCTGCGACACACCGACCATCCATCACCCAGGACAAGGACGAAAAAGATGTTGCGAATACTGGGCAAGGCGTCGTCAATCAATGTGCGCAAGGTACTGTGGACCTGTGCCGAACTGACCCTCCCGTTCGAGCTGGAGGAGTGGGGATCCGGCTTCAGACCCACGGACACCCCGGCGTTTCTGGCACTCAACCCCAATGCCATGGTGCCCGTCATTCAGGATGAGGATTTTACGCTGTGGGAGTCGAACACCATCATCCGCTACCTGGCGACGCGCCATGGTGCCAATGCACTCTATCCCGCCGAGGCGAGAGCCAGGGCCAGGGTCGATCAATGGATTGACTGGCAGGCATCGGACTTGAACACCGCCTGGCGCTACGCCTTCCTGTCGCTGGTGAGGCGCTCCCCCCAGCATCAAGACCATCAGGCCCTTCACGCAGCTTGCCTGCAGTGGTCTCACTGCATGGAGATCCTGGAGAGACAGCTTCAAACAACCGGAGGATATGTGGCCGGTCCGCACTTCTCGCTGGCAGACATTCCCATCGGGCTGTCAGTCAACCGCTGGCTGGAGACGCCCTATGATCGCCCGTCGCTACCCGCCGTGGACGACTACTACCAGCGACTGAAAGAGCGGCCGGGGTTTCGACGCTACGGGGCCAATGGCACGCCCTGAGGCGAGCAAGATAACCCGGGCAAGGAAAGAGACGGCAGACCGGGCCAACGCGCTGACCCGGTCTGCACAGCTTCAGGGCTGGGCATCCGGCTGATTGGCGGGGGCGGCCTTGATAAAGGCCTGCAACTGCTCGCAGTTGGCGACGATGCGCGCAATGGTGGGGTAGTCATCCAGGGTCATGTCGAAGCGACGGGCGTTGTAGACCTGGGGCACCAGCATGCAGTCCGCCAGGGTGACCTCGTTGCCCACGCAATAGATGCCGGCGGTGGTCATGAGAAGCTGTTCCAGCGCGGTGAAGGTCTCGTCTATCCAGTGGCGATACCATGCATCCCGCGCCATCTTGCTCTGCTCCAACTCCTGCTCCAGGTAGTGCAGCACGCGCAGGTTGTTGAGGGGGTGGGTGTCACAGGCGATCATGTTGACGATCTGGCGCACCCGGGCACGTTCGATGGGGGCGGAGGGCATCAGGGGGTAGGCGGGATAGGTCTCGTCGAGGTACTCCATGATGGCCACCGACTGACCCAGATGCACGTCATCGTCCACGAGAAACGGCACCAGTCCCTGGGGATTGACCCGGCGGTAGGCCTTCTCCTTCTGCTCACCCTGCCGCAAGTTGACCGGGTGCTGCTCATAATCGAGCCCCTTGAGTTGCAGTACCAAACGCACACGAAAGCTGGCCGATGAGCGCCAATATCCAAACAACTGCAGCATAGTGTGTCCCTGTGGTGGCAGGTGTCTGCCACCTGCCGTGTCGCCCGCCCCTCCCGGGGTCGGGCTCTCCTAGCTAGCCCGCTTGGCCGTTGCTTGCGTGACCCGCTGCAAAATGGTGCCAAACAGACTCATCCCGTTGCGATCCTGCATCGCGATGGACACTGTATCACCAAAGCGCAGAAAGGGTGTAGTGGCTTGACCTGACTCGATAATTTCCAGCATCCGCCGCTCGGCAAGGCAGGAGGATCCCCGGCTTCTGTCGTAGTTGGAGACGGTGCCCGAGCCGATGATGCAGCCCGCCCCGAGCGGCCTTGTCTTGGCGGCATGGGCAATCAGCTCATCAAAGTTGAAGGTCATGTCCACCCCGGCGTCGGGCTGCCCGAACAGGGCGCCGTTGAGGTGGGTCACCAGGGGCAGGTGGACCTTGCCATCGCGCCAGTCATCCCCCAGCTCGTCCGGGGTGATGGCCACCGGCGAGAAGCTGCTGGAGGGCTTGGACTGGAAGAAGCCAAAGCCCTTGGCAAGCTCCCCGGGAATGAGGTTGCGCAGGCTCACGTCGTTGACCAGCATCAAGAGCTTGATGTGGCTCGCCGCCCCCTGCGAACGGGTGCCCATGGGCACGTCGTCGGTGATGACGGCGACTTCCGACTCGAAGTCGATCCCCCACTCCTCGGAGCCCATCACGATGGGGCCACGGGGCGGCAGGAAGCTGTCAGAGCCTCCCTGATACATCAGGGGATCGTGCCAGAAGCTTTCTGGCATGTCGGCGCCGCGCGCCTTGCGCACCAGCTCCACGTGGTTGACGTAGGCACTGCCGTCAATCCACTGGTAGGCGCGGGGCAGCGGGGAGAGGCACGCCTCCTCATCGAAGGGGAAGGCGTCGGGGCAGGCGCCCTCGTTGAGTCGCTGATAAACCTTCGCCAATTGCGGCGCCACTTCTCCCCACTGGTCGAGGGCCGACTGCAGGGTCGGGGCGATGGTCGTCACATGGACGGTGCGCGCCAGATCGCGGCTCACCACCACCAGGGCGCCGTCGCGCTTGCCATTGTTCAGGGTTGCCAGTTTCATATCGAATTCCTTATTTGCCGAGCGCCTCTGGACGCTGCCAGCTGGTGACATAACCGGGGTATTCAACCCCTTCGCAGATCGGGCCGACGGCCAGGGCATCCCGGGTGTCGAGCATCACCGCCACCTCGTCGGTGAAGGTCTTGGCATGGGCCTGCCCCGCCGCAAAGGCCTTGGGATGGGGACCATGGGTGAAGCCGGCAGGGTGGAAGGTGACCATGCCCCGCTTGATGTTGTCCCGGCTGAAGAAGTCCCCGGCGTGGTAGAAGAGCACTTCGTCGAAGTCGTCGTTGCTGTGGTAGAAGGGCACCCGCAGGGCGCCTGGGTCGCTCTCGATGGGACGCGGCACGAAGGTGCAGACCACGAACCGGCTCGCAACGAAGGTGGTGTGGGCCGAGGGAGGCAGGTGGTAGCGGTGGCTCATCAGCGGGCGGATATCCCGCCAGTTGAGGCGCACCACGCACAAGTCCCCGTGCCACCCTTGTGCATCCAGCGGGTTGAACGGCCAGGTGACGACCGAGACCTGATCGTGGCGCTTGATCTGCAGCGACCAGGGGTTTTCATCCTGCTGGGCCAGGAAGCGCTCGTTGATGGCGGGCACGTCCAGGGCCGCCGGATCGAAGATGGCGTGATTGCCCACCAGTCCCTTGTCCGGCAGCTGATAACTGTCTTCCGTCGCCTCGATCATCAGGATGAAGAGGGGTGCGGTGGGCTCGATGCGCCACATGGTGCCACGGGGGATCACCACGTAGTCCCCCTCCCGCAGGGTCAGATGGCCGTAGTCGCAGAAGAAGTCGCCTCCCCCCTCGTGAATGAACAGGAGCTCGTCGCCATCGGCGTTGCGCACCAGAAACGGCATCCTCTCGCTCAGGCGCCAGATGCGGTAGCGGCAGTGGGGGTTGCTGAGCAGATCCGGCATCACCCAGGGGGAGAGGGAGCTCACCTCCTCCTGCAGATCGTTTAAGTCAAACGCCCGTGGCCGAAGCGGCCCTTCCCAGTTGACCCAGTCGGTGGGAGCGTGCTTGTGGTGCATGTGGGTGGCCGGACCGAAGAAGCCCGAGCGCCCCAGCTCGCGCTCATAGATGGCCTGCTCCGGCAGATCGGCATGGGCCTGGCGGGAGTGGGTTCCCTCCCGATGGGGGAAGCTTATCCAGTTACGCATCGCTCGGTTCTCCGTTTTTCTGGCCCTGCGCGGCACTGTTCACCTCCCCTTGCGTGGATCCGTCCAGCACGCCACGGCGGATCTGATCCAGCTCGATGGATTCGAACAATGCCTGGAAGTTGCCCTCACCAAAGCCCTCGTTACCCTTGCGCTGGATGATCTCGAAGAACACGGGACCGATGACGGTATCGGTGAAGATCTGCAGCAGGATGCCGTCTTTCGTCGGCGAGCCGTCGATGAGGATGCACAGCGCCTTCAGCGCGGCCAGATCCTCCTGATGACCCGCGACCCGGCTGTCCACCTTCTCGTAGTAGGTGTCCGGCGTCGGCATGAAGCCGGTTCCCCGCCCTCTGAGCGTGCGGATGGTGTGATAGATGTCGGCAGAGGCGAGCGCGATGTGCTGGATCCCCTCCCCCTTGTACTGGCGCAGGTACTCCTCTATCTGGGACTTGTCGTCCGCCGACTCGTTGATGGGGATGCGAATTTTGCCGCAAGGGGCCGTCATGGCGCGCGAGTGCAGTCCGGTCAGCTTGCCCTCGATGTCGAAGTAGCGGATTTCCCGGAAGTTGCCGATCCGCTCGTAGAAATTCGACCAGAGGTTCATATTGCCGCGATGGACGTTGTGGGTCAGGTGGTCGATCTCATAGAGCCCCGCGTCCACCTCGGCCATGCGGGCCTGCCAGTCGGGGTAGAAGATAAAGTCCACGTCATAGATGGAGCCCCGATCGCCATAGCGATCGACAAAGGAGAGGGTGCTCTCGCCGATGCCGTAGATGGCGGGGATGTTGAGCTCCATGGGGCCGATTTTGCCCACAAACGGCTTGGCCCCCTGGCCAATGGCGTACTGCTGGGCACGGCCGGCATCGCTCACCCGAAACGCCATGCCGCACACGCTCGGACCATGGGCCCGGGCAAACTCCTCCGCCTGGGAGTGGGGCTCGGCATTGACCACGAAGTTGATGTCCCCCTGGCGATAGAGCCAGCACTGCTTGTGCCTGTGCTTGGCCACTTCGGCAAAGCCCAGTGAGACGAACAGCGCCTTGAGAGCCGCAATGCCCTTGAGATCCGGCGCCGTGTACTCGACAAACTCAAACCCGTCGGTGCCAAGGGGGTTGATGGTGTGAGTACGGGAAGAAGGGGTGGTCATGATGCGCTCCTTGCGATGAACTGATAACGAAACGGTTCACGCCGCAAGGGCTCGACAGGCAGCCCGCACGGCATTGTTAACAACTTGTTTCATTAGAGTGGCGAGCGCAGGGAATGAGAAGGGGCGGCGTTCAGATAGTTTGGCGGGGATCCGCGCCAAAAAATGTAAATGAAATGTGACATCACAGCCCCAACCTTGCACTGCGCTCGTTAGCGTCCCGCAAGGCTGTCAGCTTTGCCTTACAGCGACCAATAACGGGGTTCGATATGGGGCAGCACCGCCCTCGCCTTTAGCAATCGAGTCCTTTGCGGGTTGATGAGCCAGGCTTGCTCCCCCAACGCCAGCAGGGGCAGATCGTGCAGGCTGTCACTCAGGGTGAGTGCGGCCTCCAGGGTCAGGAGCTCGGGCAGCAGCTTGTGCCTGCCATGGCAATAGAAGCGCGGCACTAGGCCGCCGAAACGGTAACCCATCCGCGAGCCGATGATGCGGTGAGGGAGCCTTGGCAGTTGACGATGGAGCTGGGCACGGACCAGGGCGCGGGGACTGGCGGAGATGACCCAGCAGCGGCACCCCTCCCCCGTCAGGAGGGCTCGCGCCTCCCGATACAGACCGGGCCGGGTCAGGCTGTACTGCCGTATCAAGGCGTGCCAGGCCAGGGGGTATAGCCCGAGGGTGATGGTCCACCAGATGAGTGCAATGCCGCGACTGCGCTGACCTGGCAGCAGATAGATCACGGCACCGAACGCCATCAGTGGCCACAGCAGCAGCGGCCAGATACGGCGGCGCAAGATGAAACGCAGCAACCCCGCATGGCTGTCATCCGGCGCCAGGGTGTCATCGAAGTCGGCCAGGATCCAGCCACGGGCTGGGACTCTCACGGTTGCTGCGCTCATTCGGTGATCTCTGCGATGGCGGCATGCAACTCGGGCAGGAGGAACAGTGTCCCCTCATCGGGCGGACAGACGAGATCGAAACTCTCACCTGCCAGGGTGAAGGCGAGGCGCCAGGCGTGCAGATAACCGCGATCCGCCACCGTGCCGCCGTAACGCTCATCCCCGAGGATGGGGGCTCCCACGCTCTTCAAGGCCACCCGGATCTGATGGGTCTTGCCGGTCCGGGGCTTGATGCGATAAAGGCGCAGCCCCTCGCGCACCGAAACGGAGTCGAACCAGCTGATGGCCGGGTTATCCTGGGTGCGGCTCAGCATCCAGCTGCCGCCTCGCCCTTTCTCCATGTCCCCCTTCACCCAGCCCTGCTTCTTCTTCGGCTTGCGATCGGAGAGGGCCAGATACTGCTTGCTCACTTCCCGCGCCGCGAAAGCCATGCTGAGGGCGCGATTCGCTTCGGGGGTGCGGGCCAACAGCACCAACCCAGAGGTCATCTTGTCCAGTCGATGGACCGGATAGAGGTCAAGACCGGTATCCATTCTGACCCGATTGACGAGACCCGGCTCGCCGGCATCATCGTGCATGCCAATGCCCGGACGCTTGTTGATCACCATGAAATCTTTGTGCTGCAATTGTATCCGGTACATGTATAACCCTTTAGAATGTTACTTGTTAACAACTTGAATGCAGGCCTGCTGGCCATCTTCATGGACCCTCAGCACAAGAATCGCACGAATGAAAAAATGCCTGTTTTGGCTGTTGTTGCTTGGCATCACTTGCTTCTCGCCCCTCCAGGCCAGTGAACGGACACGTGATCTGCCGGAGAAGGTGGTATTGCAGTTGCGCTGGCTGCATCAGCCCCAGTTTGTGGGCTATCACATGGCCAAGGCCAAGGGGTATTACGCCGACGCCGGTCTGGATGTCGAGATAAGGCCAGGTGGCAAGGGAATAAGTCCGGTTCAGGAGGTGCTGGCCGGACGCGCCGACTTTGGCGTCGGCAACACCGAGGTGCTGACCCACTACGCCCAGGGCAAGCCGCTGCTGGCGCTGGCCAGCGTCTACCAGCACTCTCCCTCCATCTTCCTGGCACGCCGCGACAGCGGCATTCTCACCGTTGCGGACATGCGTGGCAAACGGATCATGATGTTTCCGGGTCATCAGGATGCCGAACTGCTGGCCACCCTCTACTATCAGGGGCTTCACGAGCGCCAGCTCATCCCGGTACCCACTTCGGTCAACATCGACGATCTGATCGCTGGCCGGATAGACATCTTCAACGCCTATCTGAGCAATGAGCCCTTCTATCTGGAAGAGCGCGGCATCTCGGTGTCCGTCATCAACCCTCGCAACTACGGCATCGATTTCTACAGCGACATTCTCTTCACCACCCAGGCACAGGAGCGGCTCAATCCGGATCGGGTGGCACGTTTTCGTGCAGCCAGCCTCAAGGGATGGCGCTATGCCCTCACCCACCCCGAGGAAGCCATCGCCCTGCTACGCACGGAGTATGGCGTCAACCGCAGCCAGGCCCACATGGAATACGAGTTGCAGATGAGCAAGGAGATGATCCAGCCGCTCTATGTGGAGATCGGGTATATGAATCCGGATCGCTTCGCTCACATCATGCAGCAGCTGGTCGAGATAGGCCTCCTTGCCAAGCCGGTCTCCCTGACCCGTTTCCTCTATCAGGTCCCCTCAGAACAGTGGATCTTCTGGCGTCCATGGTTCCTGCTGAGCCTGGGTGTTGGTGGTCTCATCCTGCTGCTCTCCCTCTATCTTCTGATGAGCAACAAGCGGCTCAACCAGGAAGTGGCCCTGCGCAAGCAGCGAGAGCAGGAGATACTGCAACTGGCCCGCCTCGATCCCCTTACCGGGCTGCCCAATCGTCTGAGCCTGATGGAGCAGTTGAAACACCAGGTACAAAGCGACAATCCGGGCTGCCTGCTGTTTTGCGATCTCAATGACTTCAAGCGCATCAACGACAACTTCGGCCACAGTCAGGGGGATGCCATCCTCTGCCAGCTGGCCCGACGGATCCACGACGCCATCGGCCACCAGTGCTATTTTGCCCGCTTGGCGGGGGACGAGTTCATCCTGCTGCTGCCGGGCTACGATATCCGTCAGGCAGAGGAGGTCACCGCCGTGATCCGCCAGGCCATGCAGGCCCCCTTCGTGGTCAATGACCAGCCGATGCAGGTGGGCATCAGCATCGGCGTCAGCCACTACCAGCATGACTGGAGCCCGGAGCAGTGGCTCATCCAGGCCGACAGGGCCATGTATTGTGACAAGGGTGGCCGCGTCATCACGCTGGCGGAGCAGTCCGGCTGACTGGCTCATCTCCCGGCACACAGAGCCGATCCCCCGTGAAACCGATAAACAGGAAGGCCACCCCTGGGGTGGCCTTCCTGCATTGCATGAGTCTGACCGCTCTTACCCGAAGGTCTGCCCCAGGGATTTGAGCTGGCGAGCCTTAGTGAGCAGGATGTCGCTCGAGGCGTCCATGTCTTGCATCTTGTTGCTGTTGGTGTGGGAGTGCTGGGAGATGGCGTTGACGTTGCGGCTGATGTCCTCCACCACCGCCTGCTGCTCCTCTGCCGCCGTCGAGATCTGGGCCGAGAGGTCCACCACCCGTTCTATTTCCGCCAGCACCTGATGCAGGCTCTCTGATCCCTGGCGGGTCAGGGTCACGCAGGATTGGGTCTGTTGCAGGTTCTGCTGCATCATGCCCTTCCAGCCGTTCAGGGTACGCTGGATCTGGCCTATGCTGCTCTGGATCTGCTCGGTCGCCTTGTGGGTGCGCGTGGAGAGGGTTCGCACCTCGTCCGCCACCACCGCAAAGCCTCGCCCCTGCTCCCCTGCCCGCGCAGCCTCGATGGCGGCGTTGAGCGCCAGCAGATTGGTCTGATCCGCAATGCCCTGGATCTCGCTCATCAGCACACCGATGCGGTCCGACTCCTCCGCCAGTGCCACGGCGGCCGTGAAGGCATGCTCTGCCTGGGTGGCCAGCTCCGTCACCCTGTGCTGGGTATCTTCCAGTTGCTGATCGGTGTTTTGGCAGTGCGCCTTGGCCTGGGCTATCTGGTTGTCCGTCTCCAGGATATTGCGGGCAATCTCGTGGGCTGTCGCCGCCATCTCGGTGATGGCCGTCGCCACCTGCTGGGTCTGGACATCCTGTTCGGCGATGTCGGCGCTCGCCTCGCTGGAGGCTGTTTTCAGATGCACCGCGAGATCCTGCAGGGAGAGGGTCGCATCGTCCACTCGTCCAAGGACGGTGCGGATCCTGGCCTGCAACAGCTTGATGTGGAAGTCTGCAATGGCACTGGCATCCTCCCCCGAATAGATGAGCCGGGTCAGGCTGTCATATTCGTCCGCGAGCTGTCGCAGATAACGGGGGGTAGTGATGAGGGTGTCACGATAGATCAGGGCCAGCCACAAGAGGGGCAACAGGATGAACAGCGGCCCCCAGGGCCCCATCAGATAGGCTCCCCCCGCCAGCATCAGCAAGACACCGACGATGGCCACCCCGTGGCGCATCGGGCGCAGGCTCAATCCGCCCTTTCGCTCCCCCCGCTCCACGCTCTTCAATCTGGCATAGGTGCGCCCGGCCACGGCTTTCATCTCCGGCGCGGCGCGACTGCGGACCGACTGGTAGCCATTGATCCGCCCCTGCTCGAAGATAGGGGTGACATAGGCATCCACCCAATAGTAACGCCCATCCTTGCAGCGGTTTTTCACCATGCCGCGCCAGGGTTTGCCCTGCTTGAGCTTGCCCCAGAGGTCAGCAAAGGCAGCCTTGGGCATGTCCGGGTGGCGAACCATGTTGTGGTGCTGGCCGATGAGCTCAGCCCGGCTGTACCCCGCTACCCGGCAGAAGTGATCATTGGCGTAGGTGATCACACCCTGCAGGTCCGTAGTGGAGACCAGCTGTTCATTGGCAGGAAAATCCACCTCTTCGTCGATGAGATGAACCTGGCTTTTCTTCATGGCACACACCCCTTGTTTGATCACCCACTGAGTGTAGCCAAACGCCTACGGGCAAGCAACGCAGAGACCCAGTCGGGGAGGATGGCTGAGACACAATTTGCATCCTGTTTGACGCCGCGCAAGATTATGACCCCAAAAGACCAGGTTTGGCCAAAAAACACTCGGCATTTTCCCAGGTTCACCTCTCTCCCACACGATGCATCACACCAAAAAATGGTTCCAACGAGTCTGTGTTACTGGTGTTACCAGGGGCCCGTCAGGGGAGAGCACACTTGATACGACCTTGGACCTAAGCATAATTGACGTTAACGTAAACGTAGTGTGAGATGATGCCGTTCACCCTACACATCCAGCAGACACGCACCCCATGAAAGGAGTCACCATGTCCAACCTCTCCCCCTCGGCCGGCAAGCGTTTTCGCACGGCCCTGGCCAACGAAAAGCCCCTGCAGATAGTCGGCACCATCAATGCCTACATGGCGCTGATGGCCGAGCGCAGCGGCTTCCAGGCCCTCTATCTCTCCGGCGCCGGGGTGGCGAACGCCTCCTATGGCCTGCCGGATCTCGGCATGACTTCCATGAATGACGTGCTCATCGATGCCGAACGCATCACTGCCGCCACCCAGGTGCCACTCTTGGTGGACATCGACACCGGCTGGGGGGGCGCCTTCAACATCGCCCGCACCATCCGCGCCTTCGAGCGCGGCGGTGTGGCCGCCGTCCACATGGAAGATCAGGTGGCCCAGAAGCGTTGCGGCCACAGGCCCAACAAGGCCGTGGTCAGCGTCACCGAGATGGTGGACAGGATCAAGGCGGCGGTGGATGCCCGCCAGGACGAGAGTTTCGTCATCATGGCCCGCACCGACGCCCTGGCGGTGGAAGGGCTGGGCTCGGCCCTGGAGCGCGCCGCCGCCTATGTGGAGGCGGGCGCCGACATGATCTTCGCCGAAGCGGTCACCGAGCTCGAGCAGTACGACCGTTTCAGGCAGGCGGCCGGGGTGCCGATCCTCGCCAACATGACCGAGTTCGGCAAGACCGAGCTGTTTGACAAGGAGGCGCTCGCCTTGCATGGCGTCGACATGGTGCTCTACCCCCTGAGCGCCGCCCGCGCCGCCAACCAGGCCGCCCTCAACGTCTATCAGACGCTTCGCCGCGACGGCCACCAGCGCGCCGTGGTCGACACCATGCAGACCCGGGAGTCCCTCTACGATTTTCTCGGTTACCACCACTACGAGCAGACCCTGGACAGGCTGTTCACCCAGGATCTTTCGACCAAGGAATAAGACGGCGACCGGCCGCCTTATGCTGGCGGCTGGCGCATCAACGGACTGAATGAGGAAACATGTGATGAGCGCCCTGCCCGAAACCACCGGCTTCAAGCCGAAGAAATCCGTCGCCCTTTCCGGCACCGCCGCCGGCAATACCGCCCTGTGCACCGTGGGCCTCAGCGGCAACGATCTGCACTACCGTGGCTACGACATCCTGGACGTGGCCACCAGCTGCGAGTTTGAAGAGATAGCCCACCTGCTGGTGCACGGCCACCTGCCCAATGTGGCGGAGCTCGCCGCCTACAAGGCCAAGCTCAAGGCCCTGCGCGGCCTGCCCACCGGGGTCAGGACCGCCCTGGAGCAGTTGCCTCCCTCCGCCCACCCCATGGACGTGATGCGCACCGCCGTCTCCGTGCTGGGGTGCCTGTCGCCGGAGAAGGACGATCACAACCACCCGGGCGCCCGGGACATCGCCGACAAGCTGATGGCCTGTCTCGGCTCCGTGTTGCTCTACTGGTACCACTTCAGTCACAACGGTAAACGCATCCATGTGGAGACCGACGACGACTCCATCGGCGGCCACTTCCTGCACCTGCTGCACGGGCACAAGCCACGCGACTCCTGGGTTCGCGCCATGCACACCTCTCTCATCCTCTACGCCGAGCACGAGTTCAACGCCTCCACCTTCACCGGCCGCGTCATCGCCGGCACCGGCTCGGACATGTACTCCTGCATCACGGGAGCCATCGGTGCCCTGCGCGGGCCCAAGCACGGGGGCGCCAACGAGGTGGCTTTCGAGATCCAGAAGCGCTACGAGAACCCGGACGAGGCGGAGGCCGACATTCGCGCCCGCATCGAGAAGAAGGAGGTGGTCATCGGCTTCGGCCACCCGGTCTACACCGTCTCCGATCCCCGCAACAAGGTGATCAAGGAGGTGGCGCGCGAGCTCAGCCAGGAGCAGCACAACACCAAGATGTTCGACATCGCCGAGCGGCTGGAGTCCACCATGTGGGAGGCCAAGAAGATGTTCCCGAACCTCGACTGGTTCAGCGCCGTCAGCTACCACATGATGGGGGTGCCCACCGCCATGTTCACCCCGCTGTTCGTCATCGCCCGCACCTCAGGCTGGTCGGCCCATGTCATCGAGCAGCGCATCGACGGCAAGATCATCCGCCCGAGCGCCAACTACGTCGGTCCGGCCGATCTGACCTTCGTGCCGCTCAAGGAGCGCAAGTGATGATCAACACGCAATATCGCAAGCCCCTGCCCGGCACACAGCTTGACTACTTCGACGCCCGGGAGGCGGTCAACGCCATCGCCCCCGGCGCCTGGGACAGGCTCTCCTACACCGCCCGCGTCCACGCCGAGAACCTGGTTCGCAAATGCGATCCGGCCATCCTCGGCGAGTGCCTCGGCCAGATAGTGCACAACAAGCGCGATCGCGACTTTCCCTGGTTCCCGGCGCGGGTGGTGTGCCACGACATCCTGGGGCAGACCGCCCTGGTGGACCTCGCGGGCCTTCGCGACGCCATCGCCGATCAGGGGGGCGATCCCGCCCAGGTGAACCCGGTCGTGCCGGTGCAGCTCATCGTCGACCATTCCCTGGCCGTTGAATGTGGCGGCTTTGACCCGCAAGCGTTCGAGAAGAACCGCGCCATCGAGGATCGCCGCAACGAGGATCGCTTCCACTTCATCGACTGGACCAAGCAGGCGTTCAAGAACATCGAGGTGATCCCGCCTGGCAACGGCATCATGCACCAGATCAACCTGGAGAAGATGTCCCCCGTCATCCACGCCGATCGCGGTTTGGCCTACCCGGATACCTGCGTCGGCACCGACAGCCACACCCCCCACGTGGATGCCCTCGGCGTCATCGCGGTGGGGGTGGGCGGGCTGGAAGCCGAGAACGTGATGCTGGGGCGCGCCTCCTGGATGCGGCTGCCTTCGATCGTCGGCGTCGAGCTCTCCGGCAAGCCGCAGCCCGGCATCACCGCCACGGACCTGGTGCTGTCGCTCACCGAATTCCTGCGCCAGCAGAAGGTAGTCGGCGCCTATCTGGAGTTCCGTGGCAAGGGGGCCGCCGCCCTCACCCTCGGCGATCGGGCCACCATCTCCAACATGGCGCCGGAATATGGCGCCACCGCGGCCATGTTCTTCATCGACGGCCAGACCATCGACTACCTGAAACTGACCGGCCGTGACGACGAGCAGGTCAGGCTGGTGGAGACCTACGCCAAGGAGGCGGGCCTCTGGGCCGACGCCTTGGTGGACGCCCAGTACGAGCGCGTGCTGCACTTTGACTTGTCGAGCGTGGTGCGCACCCTGGCGGGCCCCTCCAATCCCCACCGTCGCCTGCCGGTGACCGAACTTGCCACGCGGGGCATCGCGGTGGATCTGGACAAGGCTCGTGCCCAGGAGGCTGACGGCCTCTTGCCCGATGGCGCCGTCATCATCGCCGCCATCACCAGTTGCACCAACACCAGCAACCCGCGCAACGTGATCGCCGCAGGCCTGTTGGCCCGCAACGCCAACCGGCTCGGCCTCAGCCGCAAGCCCTGGGTCAAATCCTCCCTCGCCCCCGGCTCCAAGACAGTCGCCCTCTACTTGAAAGAGGCGGGACTGGACGAGGAACTTGAGCGGCTCGGCTTCGGCGTCGTGGCCTTTGCCTGCACCACCTGCAACGGCATGTCCGGTGCCCTGGATCCCGCCATCCAGCAGGAGATCATCGAGCGGGACCTCTACGCCACAGCGGTGCTCTCGGGCAACCGCAACTTCGACGGCCGCATCCATCCCTATGCCAAGCAGGCGTTTCTCGCCTCCCCGCCCCTGGTGGTGGCCTACGCCATCGCCGGCACCATCCGCTTCGACATTGAAAAAGATGTGCTGGGGGTGGTGGACGGCAAGGAAATTCGCCTCAAGGATATCTGGCCGTCTGATGAAGAGATCGACGCCGTGGTCAAGGCGTCGGTCAAGCCGTCCCAGTTCCGCCAGGTCTATATCCCCATGTTCACCCAGGAAGAGGATCAGAGTCCCAAGGTGACGCCCCTGTACGACTGGCGTCCGCAAAGCACCTATATCCGTCGCCCCCCTTACTGGGAGGGGGCACTGGCGGGCGAGCGCACCCTGCGCGGCATGAGGCCCCTGGCGCTGTTGCCGGACAACATCACCACCGACCACCTCTCCCCTTCCAACGCCATTCTGCCCGGCAGCGCGGCGGGGGAATATCTGGCGAAGATGGGCCTGCCGGAGGAGGACTTCAACTCCTACGCCACCCACCGCGGCGATCACCTGACCGCCCAGCGCGCCACCTTCGCCAACCCCCAGCTGGTCAACGAGATGGCGGTGGTGAACGGCGTGGTGCAGAAGGGGTCCCTCGCCCGCGTCGAGCCGGACGGCAAAGTGATGCGGATGTGGGAAGCCATCGAGACCTACATGGCACGCAAGCAGCCCCTCATCATCGTGGCCGGTGCCGACTACGGTCAGGGCTCGTCCCGTGACTGGGCGGCCAAGGGGGTGCGCCTTGCCGGGGTGGAGGTGATCGCGGCGGAAGGCTTCGAGCGCATTCACCGCACCAACCTCATCGGTATGGGGGTGCTGCCGCTCGAGTTCAAACCGGGCACCACCCGCCTCACGCTGGGCCTCGATGGCACCGAGACCTATGACGTGGTGGGAGCACGCCAGCCGCGCACCGATCTCACTCTGGTGATCCGCCGTCGCAGCGGCGAAGTGATCCAGGTGCCAATGACCTGCCGCCTCGACACCGCCGAGGAGGTCTCGGTCTATGAGGCGGGTGGCGTGCTGCAACGCTTCGCCCAGGACTTCCTGGCGTCAACCGCGCAAAAGGCCGCAAGCTAAATCGCAACCCCGCCCCTTTGAAAAAGGGGAAGGCATAAGGCACCCTCTCCCTTTGGGAGAGGGTTGGGGTGAGGGGACATCCCCCTCATCCGCCCTTCGGGCACCTTCTCCCAGAGGGAGCAGGATCAATGACTCTTCTAAGGACACTCTCTATGGCCCACATACCACAAGTCAGAATTCCGGCCACCTACCTTCGTGGCGGCACCAGCAAGGGGGTCTTCTTTCGCTTATCTGACCTGCCCGAGCGCTGCCAGCAGCCGGGCCCGGCACGGGATGCCTTCTTCCTGCGGGTCATCGGCAGCCCCGACCCCTACGGCGCCCACATGGACGGCATGGGGGGGGCCACCTCCTCCACAGCCAAGTGCGTGATCCTCTCCAAAAGCCAGCAACCCGATCACGATGTGGACTACCTCTACGGCCAGGTCGCCATCGACAAGGCATTCGTGGACTGGAGCGGCAACTGCGGCAACCTCTCCACCGGCGCCGGGGCCTTCGCCATCCACGCCGGCCTGGTGGACCCGTCCCGCATCCCGGAGCACGGCACCTGTGAGGTGCGGATCTGGCAGGCCAATATCGGCAAAACCATCCTCGCCCACGTGCCGGTGACAAACGGCCAGGTGCAGGAGACAGGCGATTTCGAGCTGGACGGGGTGACCTTCCCCGCCGCCGAGATCGTGCTGGAGTTTCTCGAGCCGTCCGACGAGGGTGAAGACGGCGGCGCCCTCTTCCCCACCGGCAATCTGGTGGACGATCTGGAGGTACCCGCGTCTGTTGTAAAGAGCGGCGTACTGAAAGCCACCCTGATCAGCGCAGGCATCCCCACGGTGTTCGTCAACGCCGAGGACATTGGTTATGAGGGCACCGAGCTGCGCGAGGCGATCAACACAGACCCGCAAGCGCTCGCCCGTTTCGAGGCGATCCGGGTTGCCGGTGCCCTGCGCATGGGGCTCATCAAGCGCCCCGAAGAGGCGGCCACTCGCCAGCACACCCCGAAAATTGCCTTCGTCGCACCCGCCAAGGATTACCGCACCGCCAGCGGCAAGGAGATTATTGCCGGCGAGATCGATCTGCTGGTGCGGGCCCTCTCCATGGGCAAGCTGCACCACGCCATGATGGGCACCTGCGCCGTGGCCATCGGCACGGCGGCGGCCATTCCCGGCACCCTCGTCAATCTGGCCGCCGGGGGCGGCGAGCGCGAAGCGGTGCGCGTTGGTCACCCCTCCGGCACCCTGAGAGTCGGAGCCCAGGCAGAGCAGGTAGCGGGACAGTGGACGGTCACCAAAGCGGTGATGTCCCGCTCCGCCCGCATCCTGATGGAAGGCTGGGTGCGGGTCCCTGGAGATGC
This sequence comes from Aeromonas sp. PrichA-15, assembly GCF_017939245.1. Taxonomy (NCBI): domain Bacteria; kingdom Pseudomonadati; phylum Pseudomonadota; class Gammaproteobacteria; order Aeromonadales; family Aeromonadaceae; genus Aeromonas; species Aeromonas sp. PrichA-15. The sequence continues at coordinate 75,193 of NZ_JAGKRH010000028.1, forward strand.
CTTCTAGCCCGCTGCGGCATCACACCGACCAGGCCAGCCAGACGAAAAGAGCCCCAAGGCGACTGCCCCAGGGCTCTTTTTTGGATGTTTCAGGCTGTGAAAATCACATCATCATTGCGGTCTTGCCACACACTCCACCTTTCTTGGCACATTGTGCTTCACGTCCCCGCCGATGAGCCGCTTGACCTGCCCTGGTGGGCAGCGACCGTCATCCACATAGGCGGTCTCCCCAAGGGGCAGCCTGCCTGGGGGTGGATCCTGACTCAGATAGGTGACGGGAATGGGCGCAGGCGCAAACCCACTGCACCCCGACATCAGGAGTGCGCCGCACCACAGAGCCAGCATGCCTCCCCTCTTTCCTGCAACCGCCATCGCTCACTCCCTGCCTCTGTCGGGGCACCGACCCGGCGCCCCTCGTTTCGGCAGTCTACCCAGGGATGGCGCCGGACCGACGCCCGTCTCCGGCGCCGTTGTGACGATTCCAGACACAGGCAAAAATATCGGCGTTCACGGCTTCGACCCGTAGTAGTGGGCCAGCAGGGCATCGGCCTCGTCCACGGGGATCGCCATCTGCGGCCAGCGCGCGGCCTTCTCCTTGATGTCCCGCAGACTCCCCAGCTCCGGGCGCAGTGCGCTGCCGAGGTGGCGGTTCAGGGCATCAAAGCGGGCGATCACCGCCTGTCGGCTGAAGTGCCCGGGCGCCAGATCCAGCCTGTAGCCCTGAAACAGCCACTGGAGTCCCTGATAGACGGCGGGGTGATAGACGCTGTGATGATCCTCCTCCTCGAAGTAGCGGCTGGTGACGTGCAGGTTTGCGCCGGGTGCCCCCACTACCCGCCGCGCAAACTGCTGCAGGCGATCCCGGTGAAGCGCCGAGCGCCCGAATCCCGGGGTGAAGGGGTTGTTGGCCACCGCCATGAACAGCGAGGAGGCGTGCCTGAGCGGCCCGGTCAACTCCGACGCGATGCGCTCGTAATTGCGGGGGTAATCGAACCAGAGGCTGGCGTCGATGGCGATCACCCCCTGGAACTGGCCGCCGTCTTGCGCCTGTGCATCGAGCGCCAGCAGGCCGCCGAGGGAGTGACCCACCAGCAGGGCCGGCGCCTGGGTCCGAAACCTCTCCTCGATGAGGGGACGCAGCTCCTCGCCCAGATAGCGCAAGAACCGGGGCCCGCCCCCCGTCACGGCATAGCCGGGCCCCGCCGGTGCCCCATTGGGCAAGGTCATGGTGTGGCTCGGGGTGTAATCCCGCATCCGGTCGGTGTTGTGCACCGCGACGATGATGAGGGGGGGGATAGCCGGATAGAGCCCGGCCCGCAGGGCCCGGGTGATGCCGACAACCTCCAGCAGACTCTTCTCCCCGTCGAGCAGATAGAGCACGGGGAACCGAGCCCCTGGCTCGCGTTCATATTCCTGGGGCAGGGAGACGCTGTATTGCCGCGTCTCCCCCAGCAGGGCCGAATGGTGGGTGAAGCGCTGGGCGTAGTGGAGCATGTCTGCCTGGGCAGAAGAGAGTGTGATCATGGTGAGCAGCAGGGTGATGAGTCTTGTCATTGGATGAACCAGGATTGTGTCGCCAGCCTTGGGGATCCCCCGTAGGGTGGCGCACAGAGACGACAACAGGGCCCGCAGGCCCTGCTGTCGTCGGCCGTTACAGCTTGTAGGTGAAGCCTGCCATCAGGTTCGCCGGCTCGCCGTACATGTTGAAGGTGCTGGTGGAGCCGACCCGGTAGAAGTACTCCCGGTCGAGCAGGTTGTAGAGGTTCAGGGTCGCCTGCATCCTGTCGTTGATCTCGTAACGCACCGCCGCATCGAACAGGGCATAGCCCCCCTGATGGGTCTCGACCCCCTTCTGGTTGAAGCCGTAGTCGCTCACCGCCGTCATCCCTGCCCCGAGGTGCAGCCCCTGCACCCAGTCGGCCAAGTGGTAGTCGGTCCAGAGTGAGAGGGCGTGACGGGGGATGGTGTCGAATTTCGGGTTGTGATCCCCGGCCTTCTCCTCGATGTCGGTGAAGGTATAGCCGGCCATCACCATCCAGTTCTGGCTGAGATAGCCGCTCGCCTCCAGCTCCACCCCTTGCGTCTCCACCTTGCCGGTCGCCCAGTAGGTGTTGGTGATGGCAATGCCCTGATCGTCGTAGGCCTGGGCCGCGATATTGTCGTCCTTCATCAGGAAGAGGGTCGCCCGGGTGTTGAGCAGGCCGTCACGCAGCGAGGACTTGATGCCGGTTTCCCACTGGCTGCCCTCCCGGGGCTTGAGCAAGTTGCCGCTCTCGTCCTGGCTGGTCTGGGGCTTGAACACCTTGGAGTAGCTGGCATACCAGGCGTGTTCGTCGCTCAGGTCATAGACGGCCCCCGCGTAGGGGGTGAGCTTGCCGTTGAACGCACTGGACTCGCCGCTCTGGGCTCCAGAACTCAGGGTCGTGCTGACGGCATCCAGATCGTACCAGGAGACGCGGGCCCCGGTGATCACCGAGAGCGGCTCCATCAGCCGCCAGGTCACCTTGCCATACAGACCGAGCTCCGACTGCTCCTCATGGTCATTCTTGGTGTAGCTGTAGTCCGGCTTGGCGACCCGGATCGGGTCGAAATCGAACACATTGATCTTGCCGAGGTTGCGGTTGGTGTAGGTCTGGATGTCCGACTCGTAGCGCTTGTAGTCGGAGCCCAGCACAAACTCGCTCTTGTGCCCCAACAGATCGAACATCTGACTGTAGTTGGCATCGAAGGCCATGTTCTTCTGCTGGTTCCCCTGGCCGTTGAACATCAGCCCGGTGTTGCCCGCCACGTCCACGGGGCCGTTGGTGAAGGTCTGCTCCAGCCGCATGTCGTGATCCATGTAGCGGGCCGAGACCTGACCCACCCCGCCGTTGGCAAAGGCGTGTTGCAGCGAGGCCCCCACATCCGTGGTGTCGGCGTCGAAGAAGTCTTCAGCCGACCCCAGGTAGGTGCTGCGGCCGATGTCGAGCAGGGAGCCGTCCTTGTACGCCGGCAGGCCGTTGGTGGGCAGGATGTCCTTGGTCTGGTGCAGGGCGTAGACGGAGAGGCGGGTGCGATCCGAGAGATCGAACTCCAGGGTGCCGTAGTAGGTACCGTTGTCGTTGTTGTTGTAGTCCACCTGGTTCTTGATGTCGGCGTTGGCCACCACGACGCGACCGCGCAGGGAACCCTCGTCGTTGAGTGCGCCCCCCATGTCCGCCTCCAGGTAATGCCTGTCCCAGCTGCCATAGCGCGCCGTGACCGAGCCCTTGAAGGCGTCGGTCGGACGCTTGAGCACCATGTTGATCACGCCCCCCAGCTCGCTGGTGCTGTTGAAGAGGCCGGAGGGGCCCCGCATGATCTCCACCCGATCCACCGCCGCCAGCGACGGCAGAGTGCCGTACTTGCTCTGCATGGGCGATGGCAGGCCGTTGAGGTTCACTTCGTCGTACTCATAGCCACGGGAGAAGATGGAGGAGCGACCGCTGTCATTGACCAGGGTGCGCAGACCCGGCGTGAACTTGGCCAGATCGTCCACCGCCACGAAGTTGCGCTCCTCGATGTAGTCGTTGGTCAACACGGTGATCGACTGGGGGATGTCTTTGAGGGCCGCCGGCGTCTTGGTGCCGACGGTGGCCGAGTCGACCCCATAGCCTCCCGTCTCCTCCGACGGCGACATCCCGTAGAGTGGATTGCCATAGACGACCAGGGTTTCGTCCGGCTTGATGTCCGGTGTGTGTGCCCCTGCTGGGGCGGCAACGGTGACGGCCAGAGCGGCAGAGATGGCCAGAGCCAGCAGGCTTCGCGCTTTATCCTTCAAGACAACCATAGTAAGAGTGACCCCAAGATGGAGATGATAATCATTTTCATTTGATTTTCCGGGGGCTAATATATCACTCCATCTTCCGCCGCAGTTTTGCGGTGTGGTCATTTCACTCTTCGACATGGTCAAATTGCACATGACTGACACAGTGGCAAGGGACACCAGCGCACGCCCACGGGGGCGCTTCACCGGCAGGGTGGAGAACCTGGTGATCCAGGAGGGTCTTCGCTTTCACAACAAGGACATCGTTCACAAGGCAGACTTCGCCACCGAGCGGGAGTTGCCGCCGCAGTTGATCATCGCCATTCCCCTCGAGAGCCGGGCCCTGATGACCTATGGCGCCACTCACAGGCTCAAGGGGTGTCGCTTCCACGAGTCCGACCCCATAGTGGCAACCGCCATCCTCTATACCGAGCCCGACATCGTGCAGGGGGCGGCCAAAGCCCAGGTGCGCAGCCGCAGCATCGTCCTCTCCCTGGACCACACCTGGCTCGCCCACAACCTGGCACAGGCGCATCGCAAGGCTTTCACACAGACCTTCAGCCGCCATCTGAGCCGCGTCGACTGGACCCTGCCCGCTGCCCTTGGACAGATTGCGGAAGCGCTCAATCTCACCAGCAGCCAGAACGCCTCCGAGATGCTGATGCGCAAGGCCTTTGCCCTCAGTGTCTGGGAGAGCCTGATGACCAACCTCCAGCAGGCCGCCTCCCCCTGTTGCCAGCGCCAGAACGAGCAACCGACGCGCCTCAAGATGCTGCTCAGGGATGAAAAAGTGGACGAGATGACCCTGACCGAGATCGCGGCCACCCTCGGCATGAGCGTCTCCACCTTGCAGCGGGCCGCAAAAAAAGAGCTGGGCATGAGCCTGCAGCGCTACCTTCGCCAGCGAAAGCTGCAAGAAGCGCGGGCCAGGCTGGAGGCGCGCAGCCTCTCTCTGCAAGGGGCCGCCGCCCACGCCGGCTATGACCATGTGGCCAATTTCATCACGGCGTTTAGAAAGCAGTTCGGCTTCTCGCCGACGCGGATCGCCAGACAGGGTAAAGAGCAGGAACAGGCGCCCTCTGCAACGCCTTGAGCCTCCTTGTTCATGCGCAATACATCTTTGCTCTGGGATAGTAGGCACCACGCAGGTGGGGTGGCGCTTGAAATCAGCGCTCGTCATCCACACATTCAGTGCATACAATGCGTTAACGAAGCACACTTGGTCGCTTCACCCCGGAAATCAAGAGGACATCAAGATGGATACCCGTTCTATCTACACTGGCACCCAGGGTGCCGTGCGCGACACCAACAAGGTGCTGCGCAACACCTACATGCTGCTCTCCCTCACTCTTGGCTTCTCAGCCGTGGTAGCCGGGGTAGCAACCGTCATGAACATGCCGCCCCTGCACTGGGCCGTGTTCCTCATCGGTGTCTACGTCCTGATGTTCCTGACCGAGAAGAACCGTGACAACGGCATGGGGCTGGTGTTCACCTTCGCCCTGACCGGCCTGCTGGGCTATAGCCTCGGCCCCATCATCAACATGTACATGAACAACGGCGGCGGCGAGATCGTGATGACGGCGCTGGGCGGTACTGCGCTCACCTTCTTCGGCCTGTCTGCCTATGCCCTGACCACCAAGCGGGACCTCTCCTTCCTCGGCGGCATGCTGTTCGTCGGGTTCTGGGTACTGCTGGTTGCCATGGTCGCCAACATCTTCCTGCAGATGAGCGCCCTGAGCCTGGCCCTGTCCGCCATGTTCATGCTCTTCTCCTCCGGCGCCATCCTGCTGACCACCCAGCAGATCGTGCGCGGCGGCGAGACCAACTACATCTCTGCCACCGTCACCCTGTATGTCTCCATCTACAACATCTTCCTGAGCCTGTTGAGCCTGCTTGGCGGCAACCGCAACTGATGGATGCTTGATATGCACAAGACCCCGCTTCGGCGGGGTTTTTATTGGCGCCCATTTCTGTCAGGATAAGTTGCAAATCAAGGATATGAAGCGAAGTGGCCCTGATCCAAATCAGGGCCGTTTCGTTGCCGACGGGTTATGCTGTCGCTTTCGTTTCGCTCAAGGGTTGCCTTCATCCCATGCCCATGGACTTCTCAGGTTTATTGCGCCGTCTGCTGACCGACAGCCACATCGATTTCACCTCGTTCAAGGGTGGTGCCTAGCATGCCGATGGATTTCTCCGGCCTGCTGCGCCGGCTGCTGACAGACAGCCACATCTATTTCGCTCTCAAGGTCCTGCTCGCCATCGCGGGGCTGCTCGCCTTCGCGCTGGCTACCGGTGACATCCAGCTCACCGTGCTGCTCTCCCTCGGGGTGGTGGCCGGCGCCATCGCCGAGACCGACGACAGCCTCTGGGGCCGGGTCAAGAACCTCGCCATGACCCTGCTCTGCTTCCTGTTTGCCTCATTGTGCGTACAGTATCTCTTCCCCACCCCCTGGCTCTTTGCCATCGGGCTCGCGGGCTCCACCTTCCTCTTCGTGATGGTGGGGGCCCTCGGCCAACGCTACGCCACCATCAGCTTTGGCTCCCTGCTGATTGCCATCTACACCATGCTGGGGGCCGCCAAGGCGCCGGATCTCTTCTATCAGCCGCTGGCCCTGTGCGCCGGGGCCCTCTGGTACGGCCTGGTGTCCCTGGTCTGGCTCTGGCTGCTGCCCTACAAGACCCTGCACGAGCAACTGGCCCAGAGCTACTTCGCCCTCGCCCGCTACTTGCAGGAGAAATCCCGCTTCTTCCCGGCCGACGAACACGGCGCCCAGGCCATCCGCCACAATCTGGCCCAGCTCAACATCAACCTGGTCAATGCCCTGAACCAGGCCAAGACGGCGCTCAATGCCCGTCTTCATGCCCCCGGCCGCCACGGGGTGGCCCCCGAGCTCGCGGGCCTGCTGCGCCTCTACCTGCTTGCCCTGGAGATCCAGGAGCGGGCCACCTCCAGCCACTACCCTTACAGCAAGCTGGAAGCAGAGCTCAAGCAGGGCATCGTCCTCGACGGCTTCCAGGAGGTGCTGTCACAGCTTGCCGACGCCTGTCAGCAGCTTGGCTACGCCATCCTGGTGCACAAGCCCTACACCCACCACAAACGCATTCACTGGACCCTGGAGGCCCTCGGCGATCAGCTGGAGTTCACCCACCTCAAGCAGCACTACCCCAAGACCCTGCTGACACCGATGAAGTTCCTGCGTCGCAACCTGGCCAGCATCAACCAGTTGCTACAAAGCGCCGAAGAGCTGCAAAACCCCGCCGCGCCGCCCACTAGCCTACCTCCCCTGGCACGGCCGGTCGCCCTGCCCTTGCTGGCATTGCTCAGGCAGCACCTGACCCCCAACTCCATGGTGTTTCGCCATGCCCTGCGGCTCTCCCTCGGGCTGGTAGTGGGCTATGGCATTCTGCAGGCGTTTCACCTGGACAAGGGGTACTGGATCCTGCTCACCGTATTGTTCGTCTGCCAGCCGAGCTACAGCGCCACCCGCCGTCGTCTGGTTCAGCGGATGCTCGGCACCTTTGCCGGTATCCTCATCGGCGTGCCCGTGCTCTGGTTCTTCCCCGAGCTGCACCTGCAACTGGGGATCATGGGGCTGGCCGCCTTCCTGTTTTTCACCCAGGTGCGCAGCAACTACAGCGCCGCCGTCTGCTTCATCACCCTCTACGTGCTGATGGCGTTCAACCTGCTGGATGGCATCGGCTTCGCCATCCTCGGACCCCGCCTGCTCGATACCCTGCTCGGCTGCCTGCTCTCCTACGCCCTGGTGGCCTGGCTCTGGCCCGACTGGCAATACAAGCGGTTGCCGACCCTTATCGCCAACTCCCTGTCCGCCAATGCGAAGTACCTCTCGGCGGTACTCGCCAGCCTGCATCGCCAACGGGATGAATCCCTGGACTACCGGGTGGCCCGCAAGTGTGCCCACCTCGCCGACAGCGAGCTGGCCATGGCCTGGCAGAGCATGCTGGTGGAGCCGAGCAAGCGCCGCCGCTTCCTGGATCTCTGCTTTACCCTCACCTGGCGCAACCATGCCTTGCTCTCCTATATCTCGGCGCTCGGGGCCCATCGCGACAAACTCGAGCCCATCGAGGGGCTGGAGGAGATAAGCCGCCACATCAGCCAGACCCTGGAGCAGGCCGCCGGTCACCTGGCGGGGCAGATGCCGAGGCCGCTCGCGGGAGCCTGTCCGGCCATCGCTCCGGAGAGCAGCGAGGAGCAGCTGATGCTGAGCCAGCAGCTCACCCTCATCAGCCAGTTGGCAGACGAGCTGTTGATGCTGGCCAACGACGGCCAGTTGCTGACAGGTCAGGGGCGAACCTAGCCGGACATAGCCGCCGGACCGATCCCGCCCGAGGCAGGTGCCAAGCGCCGCCCCGGTTGCCGGACGGGACGCAAGACGCTACCATGCCCGCCCCATTGAGATAGCCTTTTCGAGGAAGCGTCATGTCCGAGCCACACCATTTGCAGTTCAACGGCCAACTCATCGAGACCGATGCCCAGGGCTATCTACGCCACAGCGAGCAATGGAGCGAGGCGCTGGCCCTGGTGCTGGCCGAGAAAGAGGGGATAGTGCTGGAGGATCCCCACTGGGAAGTGGTGCGTTTCGTGCGGGCCTTCTATCTGGAGTTCAACACCTCCCCCGCCATCCGCGCCCTGGTCAAGGCAATGGAAAAGCAGTACGGCCCGGAGAAGGGCAACAGCCGCTACCTCTACAAGTTGTTCCCGGAAGGCCCCGCCAAGCAGGCCACCAAGATCGCAGGCCTCCCCAAGCCGGTGAAGTGCATCTAGGCCTCCTCGGCAGCCCGATAGCCCGATAGCCACACTGCCTCCCCCGTGTTGGACACAAAAAAAGACCGCACCCATGTTGCCATGAGGCGCGGTCTTTTCATTTCATCGTCCTGTCAGGGGTTGTAGGCCACCACCGAGCCGCTCAAGCCCGTCATCTGGCTGATCCGGCTCTGCATGCCCTGCAACTTGGCCTTGGAGACATCCGGTCCGATGAAGACCCGGTTGATCTGCCCCTGCACCGGGGTTCTCGGCGACGTCTGGGCCGAGTAGCCCGCCGCCCTCAGCTTGCTCACCAGAGCATTGACGCTGTCTGCATTCTTGAAGGCGCCGAGCTGCAGGATCCAGCTCCCCTGAGCCGGGGCTGCTGCTGCCGGTGCCGTAGTCGGCTGGGCCATCTTGCTCGCGATGAGATCATCCATGGTCTTGATCTGGCCCGCCTGTGGCTTGGCCTCCACCGGTTTTTGCACCTCTACCGGCTTGGTTGGCACCGGCTTGGGTTTGGGCTGCTCCACCGGTTTCTTGGCGATCACTTCCGGCTTGGGCTCGGGTTTGGGCTCGGGTTTGGGCTGGGGCTTGGATTGCGCCACGACCTGTACCGGCTGCTGCTGGGTGATGGGAGCCTGACTGGCTCCCGGCTGATTGGCCAGGGTCACGGTATCGCCAATCTCCTCTACCTGCCACTGGGTCGCGGCAGAGGCCTGCTGCTGACTCGCCAGATGCTCGGCCGGCAGGGTGCTCGCCGCCGAGACCTGAAGCGCAGGTTTGGCGGGCTCCAGCTCCGGACGCAGGGGGATCTTGGCGAAGGCCTCGTCCTTCTGCTCCAGCTTGTTGCCGTCCATCAGGTCCGGCAGAAAGATGACCACCAGGGCGACCAGGATGACGGTCCCCACCAATCTGTTTTGAAACTTCGAAGCCAAGTTAATTTCCACCCATGTTACTTAGGATCCATTGCAATCTTGCACACTTCGCAAAGAACGCCTCCCCTCACGCCGGCTGGCGAAGCCGGGTCCCTCGCCACCCACTTGGCCTGAAAGGGGATTATCCAGTGCAAAACCCGGCCCGTCGTCACGATGACGGAGCCAGGGGAGCGAACGGCTCAGACCGCGCTCAGAGCCAGCACGTCGGCGACAGTGTAAAACGAGCCGAACACAATGACCATATCGTCAGGACTCGATGCGGCCAAGGCGGCGCCGTAGGCATCCCCCACGCAGGCAAAGGTGAGCGCCACGCCCCGGCCGCTGCCAAGGGCAGTCGCCAACTGGTCGGCCGTGGCCGCGCGCGGGCCGTGGAGGCTTGCCAGGAACCACTCGTCAATCAGACCGTCAAGCTCGGCCAGCGACCCCGCCATGTCCTTGTCCTTGAGCATGCCAACCACGGCGCGGCGCTTGCCCTTGCCGGGGCGCTGACGCAGCTGGCTGGCGAGATAGGCGGCAGAGTGGGGATTGTGGGCCACGTCGACGATGACCAGCGGCGAGGTTTGCAACTGCTGCATCCGGCCAGCAAGGCGGGCATTGGCCAGGCCGTCGCGGATGGCGGACTCCGCCAATGGCAGACCGAGGGACTCCAGGGCCGCCAGCACGGTGACCGCATTCATCAGCGGCAGGGCCGGTTTGGGCAATCCCGACCAGTGGTGCAGGCCGTGATAATCCCAGTCACCTTCATGCTCGTCACCACGAAAATCGATGCCGACCTGACGCAGGCAGGCGCCGAGGCGCGCCGCTTCGCTTGCGATGGTCGACGGCGGATTGGGCTCCCCGCTGATGGCGGGTTTACCTTTGCGATAGACGCCGACTTTCTCCACCGCCACCGCCTCCCGGGTATCCCCGAGCCAGTCGCAGTGATCCAGGGCAATGGAGGTGATCAGGGCGACGTCGGACTCCACCACATTGGTGGCATCGAGCCGCCCCCCCAGCCCCACTTCCAGCAAGAGCACATCGGGCGCGGCGCGGCGAAACAGCCACAGACCCGCCAGGGTGGCGAACTCGAAGAAGGTGAGGGCGATGTCGCCCCGGGCGGCTTCCACCTCGGCAAAGGCCGCGCAGTGATCGCCATCGGCCAGCTCCTGGCCATTGACGCGCACCCGCTCGGTAAAGCGCAGCAGATGGGGGGAGGAGTAGACACCGACCCGGTAGCCGGCGGCCATCAGGATGCTGGCCGCCATGGCGCAGGAGGAGCCCTTGCCGTTGGTGCCCGCCACCGTGATCACCTTGAACGGCAGTTCGGTGAGGCCCATGCGGCGGGCAACCGTGCCGACCCGCTCCAGCCCCATGTCGATGTTGGCCGGGTGGATCTGCTCCAAATAAGAAAGCCAGTCGACCAGCGACCGGCTTTGGGATTGTTGCATGTGTGAACTCATCTTCAGTCTTCGATGACCTGAGTGTTCATCAGCTTGGCCAGCAGACCGGCCAGGCGGTTGCGCATTTCGCGCCTGTCGATGATGAGATCGATGGCACCCTTCTCCAGCAGGAACTCGGAGCGCTGGAAGCCTTCCGGCAGTTTCTCGCGCACGGTCTGCTCGATGACGCGGGGGCCGGCAAAGCCGATCAGCGCCTTGGGTTCGCCTACGTTGATGTCACCCAGCATGGCCAGGCTCGCGGAGACGCCACCCATGGTGGGGTCGGTCAGCACGGAGATGAAGGGCAGGCCCGCCTTGGTGAGGCGATCTAGGGCCGCACTGGTCTTCGCCATCTGCATCAGGGAGAACAGGGCTTCCTGCATCCGCGCACCACCGGAGGTGGAGAAGCAGACCAGGCCGCGGCCCTCCTTGATGCTCTCCTCGACGGCGCGCACAAAGCGGGCACCGACCACGGAGGACATGGAGCCCCCGATGAAGGAGAACTCGAATGAACAGGCGACGACCGGTACCCCCTTGAGGGTCCCCTTCATCACCACCAGCGCATCCTTCTCGCCCGTCTCTTTCTGGGCGACAGACAAACGATCCTTGTAGCGCTTGGAATCCTTGAATTTCAGGATGTCTTGCGGCTCCAGCTCGGCCGCGACTTCGCTGCGTCCCTCGGCGTCGAGGAAGCTCTCGAGACGGGCACGGGCGCTGATGCGCATATGATGGTCACACTTGGGGCACACTTCGAGATTGCGCTCCAGCTCTGCCCGGTAGAGCACCTGTTCGCAAGCAGTACACTTGGTCCACACCCCTTCCGGAATGTTGTGACGACGCGGTGTGGTGATCTTGCTCTTGGGAAGGATCTTCTCAAGCCAGCTCATGGAATTCCTTAATGCATTTGTGCCTGACAAAACACATCGAGCCTTGATTGTTCAATGACTTAACGGCTCGATGGCAATAAACGACGGATCATTAAACCACAAATTTTCGGGCCCAGTTACTAAAAACTGGTCGTACCCGGTGCCGAGTCCGGCAGCCACAGCGGGCCGAGGGGCGGCCGGGGCAACCCGAATTCGGCCGGGTAATCCACATCCACCAGATAGAGGCCGCCCGCCTTGGCGGTCGGGCCCGCCAGGTTGCGATCCTTCGCCGCCAGCACCTCGGCAATCCACTCCACCGGTTGAAGCCCCTGCCCCACCAGCAGCAGGGAGCCGGTGATGTTGCGCACCATGTGATGCAGGAAGGCGTTGGCCTTGATGTCGAGCACGATGTAGGGGCCGGAACGGCTGACACACAGGTGGGTCACATTGCGCCAGGGGGTGTTGGACTGACAGGCGACAGCCCGGAAGGTGCTGAAGTCGTGCTCCCCCAGCAGGCTCTGGCCGGCCTGGTGCATCAGCGCCGCATCGATGGTTTCGTGGTAGTGACTGACGCCACTGCCGAGGATGGCCGGGCGGTAGTTGTGGTTGTAGATGACGTAACGGTAGCGACGGGCGGTGGCGCTGAAGCGGGCATGGAAATGCTCGTCCACCTCCCTGACCCAGCGCACGGCGATGTCAGGGGGCAGGTTGGAGTTGAGCCCCAGGGTCCAGGCGCCTTCTGCGCGGTTCGACTCGGTATCGAAGTGGATCACCTGGCCGGTGGCATGCACCCCCGCATCGGTGCGACCGGCACACTGGATGGAGACGGGGTGGTTGGCGATGCGGCTGAGGGCTTTTTCCAGCTCCTCCTGAACGCTGATCACTTCGCGCTGGCGCTGCCAGCCGAAGTACCGGCTGCCGTCATATTCAATACCAAGGGCAATTCGCATGGGTAACGGTGTCTTCTGATGAAAGGATGCAGTGAAAGAAACGGGGCGGATTATACGCGCTCGGGCTCAAAAGTCCCAGACCGGGCGAGGCCGCGCCCAAAGAGAGAGGGCAGCCCGCAGGCTGCCCTCTCTGGTGCATGGATGACAAGGGCCTGCCTAGCCCAGGCGCTTGAGCAGCTTCTGCGCCTCGCTGCGCTGGTGCTCGCTGCCCTGGGCCACCGCCTCTTCCAGCAGCTCGCGGGCGCTCTCCTTGTCGTCGATCTCGAGGTAGGCCCGGGCCAGATCCAGCTTGGCTCCCACCCCGCCGTCATCGGCATCCACATCAAAGCCGTTGGACTCCGGCAGCACCTCAGGGAAACCGTCCAGCCCCACATCCAGGGAGAAGCCCTGATAGGGTTCCTGCTCCGTGCTGCTGGCATCGGCATCGGCATCGGCCAGCAGCTTGTCGATTTCAACGAAGTCGCTGTCTTGCACCTGCTCGCGGGGCTTCACCTCCCCCTGATGGGACTCCACCTCGGCGAAGGCATCCTCGAAGTCCGCCAGGGCCAGCTCGCTTGGATCCCACTCGGACGCCGCCGGCTTGGTGGGCTCCAGCCCGAGCTCGGCCAGCATGTCGTCCACATCGTCCTTGCCAAACCCCGTCTCGTCGATGTGCGGCGCCTTGGCGGCAAGCTCATCGTCGGTCGGCTCGCCAAACCCGGTCTCTAGATCGCTCAGATCGAAGTTGGCCAGTGTCTCGTCACGCTGGCTGCGGCTCTCCTTCTGGGCCTGGGCCAGATCCGCTTCCAGATCCGCGTCCAGCTCGGCAAACAGGGCGGCTTGCAGCTCCTCCTCGGTCATGATCTCGTCATGACCACGAGCAGAGGAGCTGGGCTCGTCGGAGAGATCGAGTTCCGGCACCACGGGCAGATCGAAGTCACCCTCGTGGGCCAGATCCAGCTCGGGCACCAGATCCGGATCCCGGTTCGCCGTCGTCACCGCAGGCTCCACATCAAAAGCGGAGAGCGCCGTCTCGTCATCCCGGAAGATGACATCGGCGGCAGCACTGGCGCCATCTTGCTTCCTGCTCACTTCCGGCTCGTTGAGATCCGGCATGCCATGGAGGGGCTCGTCATCCGCGATGCCCACCGTCATCAACTGCTCAAACTCGCTGTTCTCGTCTCCCATGACCATGGAGGTCGACTCGGAGAGGCTCTTCTCCTGCTCTTCCAGCTCGCGGCGGGCACGAGCACGCAGCCAGAGCGTGACCAGGGCAAGCACCAGGAGTACCGGCAGCAGGATGATCATGGCGAGATTGAGCGGCGAAGAGAGCAGCTCCATCAGCCAGCTCTGTTTGGGCACCGGCGCCACCACAGGAGGCGTCGGATTGGCCTTGAGTTCCGCCACCTCTTTTTGCAGGGCGGTTTGATCCTGCAACTGGGCCTTGAGGGTCTCCACCTCTTCGGTCAGGGCTTGCAGGCGCAGCTTGAGCCTGTGGTTCATCTCGGTGACCTGGCCGAGCTGGGCGTTGGCATCTTCCAGGGCCAGCGCCATCTCGGTGGAGGGTTTGCCCACCGCAGTGGCGGGCAGGGGCGCCGGCGCCGTGCTGGCGGTGCTGCTCGCAGCAGCGCTCACCACCACGGGGGTGGAGACAGCCGCCTTGGCGGTCTCCTTCACCTCGGGGGCAGGAGCCGTCGCCTTGGGTGCCGCCGGGATCGGCGCCGCCTTGGGCGGTGTATTCTTGGCCACCACAGCCGGCTTGGCCGGAGCAGGCTTGCTCACCACCGGCTGGGCGACGTGGGATTGCTTGTTGGCCAGGTATTTGGGGCTCAGCCCCTTCCAGCTCGCGTTGTCGCTGTTGAAGCGACGGCGTGCTTCGGCATCCGTGATGCGCCCCGCCTCTGCGGCGGTGGGCAGCAGGATGTGGGAACCCACCAGAATATGGTTGATGTTGCCGTCTGCGAAGCTTCGGGGGTTCTTGTCATAGATGGCCACCATGGTCTGGTAGACACTTACCCGGTTGGACGGGCGATGCTTGCTCGCCAGACTCCAGAGGGTATCGGTGGGACGCACGGGACCATAACTGCCAGCCGACGCAGCAGGCACCTGACGCACGATGGGCTGGGCTCTGGGCAGGGTGACGGGCGCCACGGGCTGGGCCCGGGGCTCTGGTTGCACCGCGGGGGGCGGTGAGCCATCCGGTCCCTTGAGTTCGACAAAGAAGGGTTCTCGCGCCCCCTCTTCGGCCTGAACCGTGCCCAGAAGCCCCAATGCGAGTAGCGTTGCCAGCGTTATGCGGGAATGTCCCATATTCGTTCCTTCGTATGACGGCCCTATCACATTGAAAAATCTGGATAGTTACCCCAAAACAATCGGCTCAATATAAATCAGGCGCCGGTCTCAAGCCAGCGATCCGACATATTTCGCGCCCGGCGGCGACCAGAAAGCAGCCCCAGACGCGAACCAGAGTGTAGAAAAAAACCTAGTCCACTGATATCACACGGTATTCCAAAAACCGGAGAGTGGGTTCCCGGTCACATCCCGGGGCCAGGGCGCCCACATCAAGGCGGGGTTCCCTCCCCGCCCGGGGCCGACATCCGGCCTCAGAGGTAGTCGCGTACCAGCAGTTCGGCAATCTGCACGCTGTTGGTTGCCGCGCCCTTACGAACGTTATCGGCCACGATCCACATATTGATACCACTCGGATGAGAAATATCCTGGCGTACCCGCCCGACCATCACGTCATCCTGACCGGTGGCATCGCGCACCGGGGTCGGGTAGTCCCCTTCATCATCAAACAGGGTGACGCCCGGGGCATTGCGCAACAGCTCCTTGACCTGCTCGGCGTCCAGCGGCTGGTGCAGCTCCACATGAACCGCCTCAGCGTGACCGTAGAAGACCGGTACCCGCACGCAGGTGGGGTTCACGGCGATGCTGGCATCCCCCAGGATCTTCTGGGTCTCCCACACCATTTTCATCTCTTCCCGGGTGTAGCCGTTGTCGGTGAAGTCATCGATCTGCGGGATCAGGTTGAAGGCGATCTGCTGCGGATAGAGGGTCGGCTCCACCGGACGGCCGTTAAGCAGGTGGGCGGTCTGGCCCGCCAGCTCGCTCACCCCTTCCTTGCCGGAGCCGGATACGGATTGGTAGGCCGCCACGTTGATGCGACTGATGCCCACCTCGTCGTGCAGGGGCTTGAGGGCCACCAGCATCTGGATGGTGGAGCAGTTGGGGTTGGCGATGATGTTGCGGTTGCGAAAATCGGCCAGGGCGTCCGGGTTCACTTCCGGAATGACCAGGGGAATGTCCTCGTCGTAGCGGAAGCAGGAGGTGTTGTCGATGACGATGCAGCCGTGCTCGGCGGCGATGGGCGCCCATTTGGCCGAAACCTCGGCACCGGCGGAGAAGAGTGCAATCTCCACTTGGCTCCAGTCAAAGACCTCCACATCAAGGATGTCGACGTTCTTGCCGCCAAAACGCACCGTGTCCCCAGCGCTGCGACTGGAGGCGAGCGGATAGAGGGTCGCTACCGGGAAGGCGCGCTCCTCCAGGATCTCGATCATGGCCTGACCCACGGCGCCGCTGGCACCCAATACCGCTACGTTGAATTGCTGACTCACTGATCTGTTCTCCTGTTATGCGGCCCGTCGGGGCCGGGCATGAGGGCCACGGCTGGCACGCGTATCGGTTTGATGACAGGCCCGCCATGATGCCGGGCCGGGGGGAAGCGCCGCCTGGGCAAGCCCCTCCCCTTGTTGAAATCGGGTTTATTGCTCCGAGACGGCAAAGCCCAGTCGGGCCAGTCTGTCGTCGGCGAAGGGCCCTTTCAGTTGCAGGGCGCCCAATTCGCGCCGCTCGGGGTAGCGCTTGCGCTGCTCATCGAAGCTGCCGGGCAGCCCGATCCGGTTGCGAAAACGGGCGTCGTCACGGCGCACGTCATAAACAAGGTGGACAAGCTGCTTGATGAGCGCCTGATCCGCCGGCTGCCCCGGCGTCAGCTCGCGCACCTCTGGGGCAGGCAGCAGGGATTGCAGATCCTGGCGCGGGGTGCGCCCCAGTTGCCGGCACAGCGCCTCATAGAGCATCCAGGTGCCACGGGCCTTGCCTTCCAGGCTGTAACCGGCGATGTGCGGGGTGGCCAGCTCGGTATGGGGCACCAGTTCCTTGAGGGGCTCCGGCTCTCCTTCCCATACGTCCATCACCAGCCGCAGGGGATGGGGTCCCTGCTGGCGGACAAGCAGGGCATGGTTGTCCCACACCTCGCCGCGGGAGGCGTTGATGAGGATCTGCCCGGCCGGACGCTCGGCGATCTCCTCGGCTCCCAGCAGGTGGAAGGTGGCCTCTTCCCCTTCACGAAGATAGGGGACATGGAAGCTGACGATGTCGGCATCCAGGGCAGTGCGGTAATCCACGAAGTCGCCAGCGGCGCCGCTACGGGCCAGGGGCGGGTCGCAGCGCAGCACCTTCATCCCGAGCGCCTCGGCCTTGCCGGCCACGCTCTCGCCGGTGTTGCCGGCGCCGATGACGGCGAGGCTCATCTCGCTCAAGGTCAGCTCATGGCGTTCCGCCAGAACCAGCAGGGCGGAGAGCACGTAGTCCCCCACCGACACCTTGTTGCAGCCGGGGGCGCTGAAGAAGGGGATGCCCCGCGCCGCCAGCAGCCCCTGATCGATGTGATCCGTACCGATGGTGGCCGTGCCGACAAACCCCAGCCTGGGGCAACTCGCCAGGAGCGCTTCGTTGACCCGGGTCACGGAGCGCACCAGCAGCACATCCGCCTCTTGCAGATCCGCGGCCTTTATTTCTCGTCCCGGCAGGGGAACCACTTCACCAAATTCCGCAAACAGCTCCACCGCATGGGGCATATTTTCATCAACGACGATCTTCATCGGCACGCATCTCGTCCACAAGGGCCACAGGCGCGCCATTCTAGCCCAAACGCGACGGATTTTCAGAGGCTTGTTGGCAGACCGCTCTGCGGCCATCTTTCCGCCTTCCGGCCTCAGGTGCGGGCACGATGCCCGGCAGCATCATATGTAACAGCCTGTTGCCCTCGCCCCCTTCGCCTTGACCAGAGCAACCTGACTGGCACAATGACGCCTCTTTTTAGCCGCTCGCGCCACCGAACCGGACCCCTTGATGCCGACTCACTCCTCTTCGTTGCCACGCCGCAAGGTGCTTCATTTCAATGCCCTCCTGCTCCTCCCCCTGCTGCTGCTCGTCTGCCTGCCCTGGCAGCCGTTCATGACCCAGGCCCTGCAATCGGGCTGGCTATGGTGGCCCTACGCCCTCACCCGCATGGTGGACTTGCCGGGGCTGGTCTTCACCATCGCCGCCCTGCTGCTGCTCACAAGACACAAGCTGACGCTGGACGGTCGCGCCCTGCTGGCGCTGGCTGGCGCCCTCTTTGCCGTGCTGGCGAGCGACTGGGTCATCAAGAGCCTCATCAAGCTGCTGACCGAGGAGCCCAGGCCCTACCTCATCTGGCTGGAGAGCCAGGAGCTGATCCCCGCCATCCGCCAGTTCTATGGGGGAAGCCAGGCCCTTCGCAGCGAACAGGTCCACGCCGCGACCCAGTTGCTGGCGCTGCCCGCCTGGCTCGGCCAGCACTGGCAGGCAGAGGTCAACTATGCCTTTCCCTCCGGTCACAGCATCGCCGCCATGAGCCTCGCCCAGTTCTTCGGCCTGATCTGGCTGGCCCGGGCACCCGCCGGAGCCTGGCTGCTGCCGCTCTGGGCCATCGGGATCGGCCTCTCGCGCACCCTTATCGGCATGCACTGGCCCCTGGATGTGCTGGCAAGCGCCCTGCTTGGCAGCCTCACCGCCCTCCTGGCCGCCCGCTGGTGGTTGCGCCACTACTGACGTCCAATAAAAAACGGGCGCCTGGGTGCCCGTTTTTATCGCTTGTACGCCACTCACCCCTTCTGCTGCCAGCCCTCGGGATACTTGTAGCCGACGAAGCGCTTGGCGGCATAGGCCTTGAACTCGGGGGAGTTGTAGGCGGCCGCCACATCCTTGGCGAACGGCTTGTCCGCATCGGCGCTCTTGACCACCACCCAGTTGATGAAGTCGTAGCTGCGCTCGAGGAAGAGCCCTGAGCTGAAGGGGATCCCGCTTGAGGCGGCAAAGTTGCCGTTGATGACGGAGAAGTCCACATCCTCACGGGAGCGCGGCAGCTGCGCCGCTTCCAGCAGCACCAGCTTGAGATTGTGGGGGTTCTTTACCACGTCGAACTCGCTCGCCTTGAGGGGATTGATCCCCTCCTTGAGGCTCAGCCAGCCCAGATCCTGCAACATCAGCAGTGCCCGCGCCTGGTTGGTGGGATCGTTCGGGATGGCGACCGTGCTTCCCTCTTTCACCGCCTTCAGATCCCCCAGCTTGCCGGCGTAGAGGCCCATGGGACCGGTCGGCACCTGGGTGATGGGCGCCAGAGAGAGACCCCGGTCTTTGGCGAAGCTCTCCAGATAGGGCTTGTGCTGGAAGCAGTTGACGTCAAGCGACCCGTCCGCCAGGGCGATATTGGGGGTCACGTAATCGGTGAACTCCACCAGTTTGACCTTGTAGCCCTTAGCTTCGAGCTGCGGCTTGATGGCGTCGGTGACCATATCGGCAAAGTCGCCAACCGTGGTGCCGATGACGATCTCTTTCTTCGCCTCATCGATGGCAAAGGCGGACAGCGGCAGGCTGCTGGCGAGCAACGCCAGGGCGGAAAGGGTGAAGAAGGAACGACGTTGCATAAAAAACTCCCTGTCAACATGATCATCAAAACGGTGAGCGGTCGGGGGCGCGAACATGCAGTCAGCGCACAACCATCTAGCCATCCAAACGGCTAACTGAGCATACCATAACAGAGCTCGTAGCCTTCGCCAAGCAACAAAACCGGGCAAGCTTGGCCAGCACGATGTAAAGCGCATCCCGCAACTGGATGAAAAATCTTTGACGGAGCACGCAGTTATGTGCCTTGCCCTCTCCCTGCCTGGCGTCAAACTGACTTATTGTGGTCATTCGATACCCATTTCAACGGGTTCCTATGAGGGCCTGATGGGCTGCTCTACACCCAGACAACACAAGGAGTCACCGTGTTCGATCATGTTGAAATCAAGGTGGTGCGTTTTGACTCCTGTCAGCACTTCTACGCCACCGTACTGGCTCCTCTTTTGATAGAACTCAAATGGTCTGATGAGACGGCTGCCGGTTTTGGCCTGATGGGCCGCGATCACGTGGGCTTCCTGATTGAGCGGGGGCAGCAGGGCGCCTCCTGCCATCTCGCATTCAGGGCCGACGACGCGACACAGGTGGATGCGTTCCATCACGCGGGGATCAAGGCAGGCTTTGCCTGCAATGGGTTGCCGGGACTGCGTCCCCACTATGCCCCCAATTACTACGCCGCCTTCCTGGGCGATCCCGATGGCAGCAACATCGAGGCGATGACCTACATTGAGTCCTCACACGCCGCAAACACATCGCAGCACTGTGCCACCCAGCAAAAGGCCCTGCATTCGGTGAATCCAGGGCCTGAGAAGTACACGTAATGAGTCGGGTTAGATTATTTGACCGCCTTGCTGGCGTTCTCCAAGGCCTGCTTCTCGGCGGCGTTCATGATGGACGCCTGGCGGTTTTGCTCGGCCTGGTAGCAGGCGTCCTTGCTGATCCCTTGCGCCTGGCATTCCGCCATGCGTTGTGCCGGGCTGGCGCAACCGGCCAAAAGGCCAGCTAGGGAGACGAACAGGATTATCTTCTTCATGGTACTTCTCATCGTTAATGGAAAATCGTCCAACTACGCAGTAGCGGGTTGATGCGTCGCCCCTTGTCATGCACACCACAACTGAGAAAACGGGCTCCATGACGCGCATCCTAGTGCCCGCCACGCCGTCGGTCAGCTCACAATTTGTATCAAGATGTACGCGAGAATGGCTCCCAGGATGGCGCTGTATCTCATCCGCAACGGAGAAAGGAGACAAAAAATGCACAAACACCATCACCCAGGCCTGCTGGTGGTCGATATTCAGGGCAAGCTGGCCCGCTTGGTCGAGGAGAGCGACGCCCTGATTGCCAATACCGCCAGGCTGGTGCAAGGGGCCAGGGTGCTGGGGCTGCCGGTTGTCTGGCTGGAGCAGAACCCGGACAAGCTCGGTGCCACCGTGCCCGAATTGCAATCGCTGCAGGCAGGCGATCTTGTGCTGCCCAAATACAGCTTCGGCGCCCTGGGGGAGCCCACTGTGGCGACCGCGCTGGCCGAAAGCGGGATCGAGCATTGGCTGGTATGTGGCATCGAGACCCATATCTGCGTCTACCAGAGCGTGTTGGGACTTCTGGCCAGCGGCACCCGGGTCTCGCTGGTGGTGGATGCGGTGTCGTCTCGCTCCGCTGCCAACCGGGATCTCGCCATAGGCCAGCTTGCGGCCAGGGGAGCTGCGCTGACGTCGGTGGAGATGTGCCTCTATGAGCTGATGGGGGACTGCCGCCATCCGGCATTTCGCCAGATCCTCTCCCTGGTGAAATGACCGCCATGATGGACAACATGGCGCCCTTTCTGTTCGCCCTCATAGCCTTCGGGGCGGCACTCATGGTGACGGTGACGGGGATGGCCGCCACCCGTCACTATCTGGCCTGGCTCTGGCTGGGGATCATGCTCTTCTTCGGGCTGTGGTGGACGCTGCTGGGGATGCCGCCGCTCCTCGCCGAACCAGCCCCTCTCTGACCATGCCGCCCGGGCGGCTCAGCTCCCCAGACGCTCCTGCAGATAGTCGTATCCTCCCTCCTCCCTTGGCACGAAGCTCAGCCTGTGGGTCAGACCGGGGGGCGCATCATCGGCATGATGGGAAACGAACAATAGCTGGGTTCCCTCGCCCACGAGGCGCGCTACCATCTCCCGCACCAGGTGACGGTTGAGGGGATCCAGTCCCTGCAGGGGTTCGTCCAGGATGAGCAGCGGCGGATGCTTGACCAGGGCACGGGCGATCAGCACCAGTCGCTGCTGACCGAAAGAGAGAGAGTGGAAAGGCTGCGCCCCCTGATCGGCCAGCCCCAGCAGGGCCAGCCACTGGTTGGCCAGCGCCAGCTGACGATCCCCCGGCCGGGTATAAAGCCCGATGGAGTCGTAGAAACCGGAGAGGATCACTGTCTGCACCGGGCAGCTGACACGATAGTCCAGATGCAGCGCCGGGCTCACGAGCCCGATGTGGCGCTTGATCTCCCAGATGCTCTCGCCGCTGCCCCGCCGCCGTCCGAACAGATGGAGCTCATTGTTGTAACCTTGCGGGTGATCTCCGGTGATGAGGGAGAGCAGGGTCGACTTGCCAGCGCCATTCGGTCCCACCAGTTGCCAGTGCTCCCCCTCGTCAATGGTCCAGTCGAGCCCATCGATGATCACCTGATCCCCGTAAGCGATACGCATGGCTTTCATGACGACCCGAGGGCCGGGAGGCAGGGGCTCGGGGGTCGTCAGCGTTGGCGGCAAACGGGGGGACGTGGTTTCGGCGCGTGCCAGCTGGGCAACCTCCTGGCTGCCGAGCACCGCCTCGCGCTCCCCCGCCAGCAGCAGACGACACTCGCCGAGCAGGCCGAGGTGAGTGGCAAAGGGGGGGATCTCGTCAAAACGGTTGACGATCACCACCAGGCGCAGCCCCTCTGACACCAGGTCGGCCAGCAACATCATCAAAGAAGCCCTGGCCCCCTGATCCAGACCATCGAAGGGTTCGTCCAACACCAGCAGTTCGGGCCGCCCCAGCAGGGCCCGGGCCAGCAGCAGCTTGCGCCCCTCCCCGCTCGAGAGGTAGCGATAGGGGCGCTCCCACAGGGATTCAATGCCAAAACGGGCCAGCAGCGCGCGGGCCTCATGCTCCTCACCCCCTGCCTCCAGCATCAGGGTCGATACCCGATACCCCGCCTCCTCCTCTTCCCCCAGCATGTCGGTATTGCGCCGCTGCCAGTCCAGCTCCCCCAGCTGTTGCTGCGACTCGAACGAGAGTCGCTCGGCCCGGACTCGACCCGATACCGCTCCGGCACGCACGACCAGCTCGCCGCACAGGGCCGACGCCAGCGCCGTCTTGCCGCTGCCGTTGCTGCCGACGAAGGCCCAGCAGGCCTGCGGGGTGAGACAGAGTTCGGGAATAACCAGGGTGTGGTGGCCACGCAGGGCCAGGGTGGCGGATTGCCACTGCAATGAGGTCATGGGATCGTCCTGTGATGGGTGCGGAGCGCCTTGCGCATTCCCCTTGTAACAGAAAAAGGGGGGCGCAGACAAAAACGGCGCCATTGCGGCGCCGTGTCATCAAAAAGCGGGGACGGGTTTAGCCGGCCTTGTGCTGCTCGGCCAGATAGAGCCAGGTGTCGACCACGGTATCCGGGTTGAGCGACACGGAATCGATCCCCTGCTCGACCAGCCAGGCGGCGAAGTCCGGGTGATCGGACGGCCCCTGGCCGCAGATCCCCACGTACTTGCCCGCCTTGAGGGCGGCGGCGATGGCCATGGCCAGCAGTGCCTTGACCGCCTCGTTGCGCTCGTCGAACAGGTGGGCGATGAGCCCGGAGTCCCGATCCAGCCCCAGGGTCAACTGGGTCATGTCATTGGAGCCGATGGAGAAGCCGTCGAAGTGCTCGAGGAATTTGTCCGCCAGCAGCGCATTGGAGGGCAGCTCGCACATCATGATGACTTTCAGGCCGCGCTCGCCACGGCGCAAGCCGTTCTCAGCCAGTATCTCCACCACCTGCTCCGCCTCACCCAGGGTACGCACGAAGGGGATCATCACCTCGACGTTGGTCAACCCCATGACATCCCGCACCCGTTTCATCGCCTCGCACTCGAGGGCGAAGCAGGGGCGGAAGCTGTCGGCGATGTAGCGCGACGCACCACGGAAACCGATCATGGGGTTCTCTTCATGGGGTTCGTAACCACGGCCCCCCACCAGGTTGGCGTACTCATTGGACTTGAAGTCCGACATCCGCACGATGACCCGCTCAGGCCAGAAGGCGGCCGCCAGGGTAGCGATCCCTTCCGTCAGCTTGGCTACGTAGAACTCACGTGGGCTCTCGTAGCCCGCGATCATCCTGGTGATGGTGGCCTGGAGTTCCGGGGTCTGCTGATCGAACTCCAGCAGCGCCTTGGGGTGCACCCCGATCATGCGGTTGATGATGAACTCGAGGCGGGCCAGGCCCACGCCGGCATTCGGCAACTGGGCAAAATCGAAGGCGCGGTCCGGATTGCCGACGTTCATCATGATCTTGATGGGCAGGCGCGGCATGTTGCCTACCTCGGTCACCGCCACGTCAAAGTCGAGCTCGCCGTCATAGATGAAGCCGGTATCCCCTTCCGCACAGGAGACGGTGATGAGCTGACCATCCTGGATGTGGTCGGTGGCGTTGCCACAACCCACCACTGCCGGAATGCCGAGCTCCCGGGCGATGATGGCGGCGTGACAGGTGCGTCCACCCCGGTTGGTGACGATGGCGGAAGCGCGCTTCATGATGGGCTCCCAGTCCGGGTCGGTCATGTCGGTGACCAGCACATCGCCGGGCTGCACTTCATCCATCTGGCTGATGGAGGAGATGACACGGGCCGGACCCGCGCCAATCTTGTGGCCGATGGCACGCCCCTCGATCAGCACCTTGCCGGTTTGCTTGAGGGCAAAGCGCTCGAGGGTATTGGCTTCCTGGCGGCTACGCACGGTTTCCGGACGGGCCTGAACGATGTAGAGCTTGCCATCCTGACCATCCTTGGCCCACTCGATGTCCATCGGGCGGCCGTAGTGCTGCTCGATGATGAGGGCCTGCTTTGCCAGGGCCATCACTTCCTCGTCCGTGATGCAGAAGCGGTTGCGCTCGGCATCGGTGGTGTCGACCACCTTCACCTGACGGCCATGACCGGCATCCCCGGAGTAGGTCATCTTGATGAGCTTGGACCCCAGCGTCTTGCGCACCACGGCAGGGCGCCCGGCCTTGAGGGTCGGCTTGTGCACATAGAACTCGTCCGGGTTGACGGCCCCCTGCACCACCATCTCGCCCAAACCCTGGGCGCCGGTGATGAAGACCACGTCGTTGAAGCCGGATTCGGTATCCAGGGTAAACATGACGCCTGAGGCAGCGAGATCCGAGCGCACCATGCGCTGCACCCCGGCGGAGAGAGCGACCCCCTTGTGGTCATAGCCCTGATGGACCCGGTAGGAGATGGCGCGATCGTTGAACAGCGAGGCAAACACATGCTTGATGGCCGTCATGACGGCATCGATACCGCGCACGTTGAGGAAGGTCTCCTGCTGACCGGCAAACGACGCATCCGGCATGTCTTCCGCAGTGGCGGAGGAGCGCACGGCAAAGGATGCCTCGAGCCCCGCGCTCAGCTTGTCATAGGCCTCGCGCACCGCCTGCTCCAGAGCGGGCTGGAAGGGCGCTTCCACCACCCAGTCGCGGATCTGCTGACCGGCCCGGTTGAGGGCGGCGATGTCATCCACATCCAGACTGTCGAGCAGGTCATGGATCTTGCCGTTGAGGCCGCTTAACTCCAGAAACTCGTTAAACGCAAAGGCCGTGGTCGCAAACCCGCCCGGCACGGACACGCCGACCCCCGAGAGGTTGCTGATCATCTCGCCAAGGGATGCATTCTTGCCGCCGACGCGTTCAACGTCCTGCATACCGAGCTGTTCGTACCAGAGTACGTACTGTTGCATTTGCATGTCTCCAGGTTGGGGGGCCAGGGTGACAATTCACCTGCTGTGCCAAGTCGTGTGTTTTTGTTAGTGTCTGTTGCCAACGACCATGAAAACGTTTTCTATTTATTGTCAAAAAAATCCCCGAGCAAGAGTTGGGGATGGTCGTTTGACACAGGCATTCTACAATAGCGACACAAAAAGGTAACGACTCAGGTTTGCAAGCGAGTTCACAACTTGGGCATGGCAGATCTGTTGACAAAAACGATATGGTTTCGAGAGATACTTATTTCTCGCCGCCCCCTGGAGCGCACCACAGGAGTCCGCAGTGCACACCGTATTCTATGTATCCGACGGCACCGCCATCACCGCCGAAGTCTTCGGCCACGCCGTGTTGAGCCAGTTTCCCCTGGCCTTCGAGCAGGTCACCATCCCCTTTGTCGAGACCCAGGAGAAAGCGCGCCAGGTACGGGCACGCATTGACGAGCAGTTTCGCCAGACCGGGGTGCGCCCCATCCTGTTTCACACCATCGTCGACCCCATGGTACGTGAAGAGGTGCTCAAGGCCCAGGCCAGCAGCCACGATTTTCTCAACACCTTCGTGAGCCCTCTCGAACAGGAGCTCGGTATCAAGGCCGAACCCAGGTTGCATCGCACCCATGGCATGGAAAACCGCAAGCTTTACGACGATCGCATCGAAGCGGTCAACTTTGCGCTGGCCAACGACGATGGCATCACCACCAGGGAGTATGACGAGGCAGACATCATCCTCATCGGGGTCTCCCGTTGCGGCAAGACACCGACCAGCCTCTATCTGGCACTGCAATTTGGCATTCGCGCCGCCAACTATCCCTTTATCGAGCAGGACATGGGATCGCTGGAGCTGCCCGCCGCCCTCAAGGCCAATCGCCACAAATTGTTCGGCCTCACCATCATGCCGCAGCGGCTGCACGAGATCCGCAACCAGCGCCGCGCCAACAGCCGCTACTCCTCGCTTGATCAATGCAAACAGGAGCTGGCCAGCGTCGAGAGGCTGTTCCGCCAGGAGGCGATCCGCTTCCTCGATACCAGCTCCCACTCGGTCGAGGAGATCAGCGCCAAGATCCTGGAAGCAACCGGCCTTCGCCGCCAGCTCTGCTAACCTGCAAGGCTGTGACAGCACAACGCACCATGAAATAGATGAGTGGCAAGATAACGAAACAGAGAAACAGGATGAAAAAATGATGCCAGCATCATCGCTGGCATCCCATCACTCGCGGGGCAAGCAGGCTCAGGGCTTGTTGAGTTCCTTGTTGTTCATCAACATGCCGTGAAAATTAATGAGTCCCCTGCCCTTGCGGACTCGCTCGCTCAGCCAGCAAGCTGGCACCAGCCCCATCCCGGCAGCAAGGATGAGCACCATGGCGATGTGGTTCACCAGGTAATCCGCTCCCAACCAGCCCCAGACAACAAGGCTGCTCATCGCCATCGTCAGCAACATGGGGGATAGCCAGATCCCGAGCCAGAGCACGGCCATCACCAGGCCACCGACAATACGCTCCATCATATGAGTCCCTTTTCATCAAAGGGCAAAGGCATCATAAAAACCAATTCGCGTCAACAGGCGAAAATCCATCCGAACACAAAACCAGCGACCACTCTCAAAACCCCTTTCCAGATCATTAAAAACCTGCATGTCGCACAAAATAGCAGCCAATGATGAGGAAAACAGGTGCATGAATGGTCGATTATCACTATTCTGCTCGGGTTGGTAGCCGCTACAAAAAACAGCCAGCGGCAAACCGTAACGATATAAATACGGATTTCGTCACGTTTTCGGCACAAGATGCCGCGCCAGGCAGAGGACGTGCTGTGGCTGACGGGACGCGAGCCGAGTGATTTCAGCGACGTAAGGAAGGAAGCATGGATCTTCAACAACACGGCGAGGAGCTCAAGCGCGGTCTGAAAAACCGCCATATCCAGCTTATCGCACTGGGCGGTGCCATCGGTACAGGCCTGTTCCTCGGCATTGCCGACACCATCAAGATGGCGGGCCCTGCGGTGCTGCTGGGCTATGCCATCGGCGGCTTCATCGCCTTCCTCATCATGCGCCAGCTGGGCGAGATGGTGGTGGAAGAGCCGGTTGCCGGCTCATTCAGCCATTTTGCCTACAAGTACTGGGGTGACTTCGCCGGCTTCGCCTCCGGCTGGAACTACTGGGTGCTCTATGTACTGGTGAGCATGGCCGAGCTGACGGCAGTCGGTATCTATGTCCAGTACTGGTGGCCCGAGATCCCGACCTGGATGTCGGCGGCCTTCTTCTTCGTGCTGATCAACGCCATCAACCTCTCCAACGTCAAGGCGTTCGGCGAGATGGAGTTCTGGTTCGCCATCATCAAGGTGGTCGCCATTCTCGGCATGATCGGATTCGGCGGCTGGATGCTGTTCTCCGGCAGCGGTGGCCCCGAGGCCACGGTCAGCAACCTCTGGGCCCAGGGTGGCTTCTTCCCCAACGGCGTCGGCGGGCTGGTGATGGCAATGGCCTTCATCATGTTCTCCTTCGGCGGTTTGGAGCTGGTCGGCATCACGGCAGCGGAAGCGGACAATCCCGAGAAGAGCATCCCAAAGGCCACCAACCAGGTGATCTACCGCATCCTCATCTTCTACATCGGTGCCCTCACCGTACTGCTCTCCCTCTATCCCTGGGGCAAGGTAGTGGAAGGCGGCAGCCCGTTCGTGATGATCTTCCATGCGCTCGACAGCAACCTGGTAGCCAACGTACTTAACCTGGTGGTGCTGACCGCCGCGCTGTCGGTGTACAACAGCTGCGTCTACTGCAACAGCCGCATGCTGTTTGGCCTGGCCAAGCAGGGCAACGGCCCCAAGGCCCTGCTCAAGACCAACAAGAGCGGCGTGCCCCTGACCGCCATCACCATCTCGGCCGCGGCCACCCTGCTGTGCGTGCTCATCAACTACCTGATCCCGGGCAAGGCCTTTGGTCTGCTGATGTCTCTGGTGGTCTCCGCCCTGGTCATCAACTGGGCCATGATCAGCCTGGCGCACCTCAAGTTCCGCAAGGTGAAGGCCGCAGAAGGGGTCACCACCAAGTTCAAGGCACTGTGGAGCCCGTTTGGCAACTATCTCTGCCTCGCCTTCATGGCCGCCATCCTGGTGATCATGTACATGAACGACGGCACCCGCATCTCGGTCGAGCTGATCCCGGCCTGGGTCCTGGTACTCGGTATCGGCTATCTGCTCAAACAGAAGAGCCAACGCAAGCTGGCGACCAACCTGGGCTAGGCATCGAGCCTCCTCCAACAAAAATGCCGGTCAGTGACCGGCATTTTTTATTCCATTCCCGTTTCACCTGACCCAATTCGCGGCTCACTTGTCCTGCCAGCCCCTGCAATGACAAACCCGAGGGGTTGCCTCGGGTTTGAGTGATGGACAAAGGGGCTGTGTTATTCCAGCAGGAAGACGGCTTCTACATTGTCAGTGATGCTGATCTGCTGCTGTTGATAGCTGTTTTCCATCATGTCGGCGGCAGGGGCTGCCGCAGCCTTCATGGCACGGGTATAGACCGGCATGGGGGAACTGTTGCGGTATTCAACGCTATATACCTTGCCAAGCTTCATGCCGAAAGCCTTGGCCAGGGATTCCGCCTTGCTCGTGGCATCAGCAACAGCACCAAGCCGGGCCTGCTCCTTGATGACCTGTGGTGACTTCAGGCCGTACTCTATCTGGGTCACGGACTCCAGACCCGCCTTGAGGGCGGTATCCATCAACTGGCTGAGTTTGTCGAGTTGATAGAGTTTGACGGCCAGTTGGCGCTGGGCACGGTAACCCACCATTTCAGGCTGCTTGTTCTGGGGGTACTGGTACTCGGGGGAGATCACCAGATTGCCAGCCTCCACGTCGCTGCGCTTGATGCCCAGGCTCTCCAGCTGGCCAAAGAAGGCTGCTACCTTGGTATCTACCTGCTGTTTGGCCTTGATGCCCTGCTTCTCCAGTGCCGTGACGGCGACATTGAGCGTCAGCATGTCTGGTTCAGCCTTCTGCTCCGCATAGCCACTGACGACCAGATGGGGGGCCTGAGGAACCTCGATGGCAAGCAACGGAGCACTGACAACCAGCGCGGACAGGGTAAGAAGGGGACGCCACATAAAAAAACCTCCATCATTTAGATGGAGGTCATTATGCATGTCGTCGATTGGGATTCATATATCGTGTGTCGGCGGGATCTGGTCCAGCACCTGATTGGTCATGTCGATATTGATGCTGATCTCCCCTCCTCCTGAATTGCCATGGCTTGTCATCACGGGAGCAGGCGCCTGGCTGCCAAACAGCGATTCATCCTCAAAGTGGAACGAATCCCACGACAGAACATGACCTTGTGATGGCAGATTCGGCTCGGACGTCGTCACGACGGCCAGCGCACCCCAGTCAAGCTCCTCGCCGTGGCTGAGCAGCCCCTGCAAGGAGCTATCGCTCAGGCTCTGCAACGAATACTCCTGCTGCCCCCACTCATGGCCGACCAGCACCATCATATGGGGCAGGGGCGCATCCTCTGCCGGCGTGAAGCTGATACGAGAAGCGGCAAAGTCCACATTCAGCAACCCCGCCACCTCACCATCTTCGCTCTCCAGCTCCAGACCGTTGAGCGTGTCACCCGTCATCGTGGCCTGATAGCCAAAGCGGCCGGTGCAGACGATATTGTCCTGCCCGTTCCAGCTATAGCGAATGCCGTCGATGTCGACCCAGTTGAATGACTGCATGGTGACCCTCTCCTGATACTGCAGCTATCTTATCTGCCCACTCCATCAAATAACAGGGGCCGGGCACACCCGGCCCCCATACCCTGCTTACGGATCGACCTTGAGGTTGCCCTGATCCAGCAGATCCTGAATGATCTGCAGATTGGATTTGCCAGCCGTCAGATCCACGTTGTCAAAGAGGATGGTATGAGTCGTGGTGCCACTTCCCGCTCCATCCAGATCAATGGTCAGTGTCGACTTGCCACTGCCCGGACCAGGAGCAAAGGTAAGATAGTGATCCAGTGTGCTCGCATCGGCATGCTCACCACTGAGCAGTTCACTCAGGTCCAGAACATCTCCATTGGCCCCCGTGGTGAAGTCTTTGATGGTATCCGTGCCTCCTGCATCACCTGCCATCCATTTGAAGGTATCCTTGCCAGCCCCACCAGTCAGGGTATCACTGCCGGTACCCCCAATCAGCAGGTCGTCGCCCCCACCACCACTCAAGATGTCGTTACCTGCCAGTCCGCTCAGGACGTTGGCATTGCCATCGCCGGTCAGGCTGTCGTTGAACATGGACCCTACCAGATTTTCCATGTTGCTCAGGCTGTCTGTCCCCGCCCCTCCGGTATTCTGATTGGCGCCATTGACTGTGACCGTGACCCCAGCAGCGCTGTCGAAGTAACTGGCCGTATCATTGCCGTTGCCGCCGTTCAGGGTATCGTTATCAGCACCACCAATCAGGAGATCATTGCCCTCACCACCATTCAAGGTGTCGTTACCGAGTCCTCCAAGCAGGATGTCGTTCCCGGCATTGCCGTTGAGCGTATCGTTTCCAGATCCCCCAATAAGGATCTCGTCGAGATAGCTCCCGGTGAGTGTCAAACCGCTCTGCACATCTACATACACCTTGGCCGTATCTGTGGTCGTGCTATTGGTGTAGTTGAACGAACCCTCGTAAGAGTTGGGGGTCGCATTGCCGGAGGTATCATCAAATGTTACCGAGCCTGCATTGTCTGTGACGGTCCCTCCCACAGCTCCCGAGACGCCCGTGATCATCTGGGTCGCAGCCAGAGGCCCGGTGTCATTGGCAAGCAGAGCCCAATCCGGAATGGTCGCCGGGTCCTGGTTGGTGATGATAAAGTCATCACGAACCACGGTAGGACCGACCGCCGGGTTGATAACGATGGACAAGGTGCTGGACGCAGTATCCCCATCGTTGTCTATCACACTGTAACCCACGACCTGGTTTATCCCCCCGACCGGAATGGATGTCGGCGGAGTATAGGTGTACGCGCCGTTGTCCATATCCACCTTGAGGATGCCGCCTGCAAGTGTAATGGTCCATTCATTGGTCGCTGTATTGAAAGTCCCGACTGATGTTCCTCCCGAGACGCCAGCGGAGTCCGTCTTCTGGTTGTAGGTATAAGTCACCCCTCCCACGGTAATGGCATTGAGCCAGCCACCATCGGCCCCGGCACTCGCCGCTACACCGTTGATAAGTTGTCCTGCCAGGGGCGGAGCTACCACGGTGCTCAAAAGGGTCGCGGTCAGTTGGCTGAAGTCAGTCACCACCACTGCGGTGGTATTTGCCGGGCTGGCACCACTGACCCCGTTGTAGGCAATAGGATCCAGTGCAGACTGGGTCGCTCCCGAGCCCATCCCGAGCGCGTACGAATTGATGTTGTTCGCCGTCAGGAAATCGGCCCAGTCCTTGGTTTCACCGCTCAGTGTCGTGCCGTCACCATCGATCCCGTTCCCACCGCCAAGCGAGTTGTTGCCATCAGGAACTGTGGCGGGGGTACCGCTCAACGAGCTGGCATTTGGCAGACCATCCGACATGAAGTAAGAGACATTTTGCGCATTAGCGAGTTTACCTGTATCGCCAAAGGCTTTGATTGCCTCGTTCAGTGCATCATCGTAGTTGGTCGAGTTCGTGGGGGTAAGGCCAAGGATGATGGCCTTGGCTACATCGACCGAGACCCACACCCCGGTCGGATTGGCGGCTGAAGTGGAGAAGGTCACGATATTGACCATGACGCTGCCGTAGGCGCTGTATTTGTCCAGCAGCTCCAACGCGGACTTCTGCATCACCTGCATCCGAGTCATGCCTTGATAGCCCGATGGGTCACCCATACTGCCGGAGATATCGAGGATCAACATCAGATTCGTGTTCTGCACCTGAGTCGCCTGGCCTGCATTGGTAACAGCATTGGCAATGGGGGCATCATCGCTGATCACAACCTGCAGGTTACCCGTGCCACTGTCGCCACTGGCATCCGTAGCCGACACGACGAAACTCGGACCATTCGCTGTATCACTGTTGCCCTGAACGTTGTGAGTCAGCACATTGTCTTTGAGCGTGTAGGTATAGTTCACCGTGTAGACACCGGCTGTGGGGCCGCTGACACCGGTTACCGTCAGCATTCCTTCCGTATTGTTGATCAAGGTCTGACTGCCGCCACTGGTCAAATTGTAAGCCTGCCCACCGATGGTCAAGGTAGTCAGATTTTCCCCCTGGGTGTTGATGGTGAAGCTGCCATTGAATATCTCCGAATTACCACTGGCAGCGGTCCCCTCAGGCAGTCCCTCCTCATCAACCGTCGCATTGCCGATGGTCAATACAGGGACACGGGTATCCTGAGCAATATTGATTGTCAGTGTTGCCGGATCCGTATCACCATCGCCATCTTTGAGCGTGTAGGTAAATACCTCCGAGGCCCCCACGGGAACCGATGCCGCCGTGAGCGTATAACTGTATTCGCCATCCAGCCCCATGGTCAGCGTCCCATACAGCCCGGTCACGGTGAATCCACCGGCAGGATTACTGTCTGAATTGCCGTTCGAGCTCACGACCTGGCTGATTGCTGCACCATCAGCCCCCATGACGTCCACCCCAGCACCGGCTGTACCGCCGATGGTACCCGCCCCGGTAATCACATTCCCCGTCACCGGAGTGAACACACCTTCAGTAGCACTGTCAGCATCATCGTTGGCCGTCGGCACGTCGTCCACGATCTGCACGCTCAGGGTGTTCGAGGCCGAGTCCCCGTCGCTGTCCACCAGGCTCACCGCGAAGTCTTCGAACAGGCTGTTGTTGCCGTTCGCCGTCGGGTGCGCCTCGTTGTCGTTCAGGGTGTAGCTGTAGCTCACCAG
>NZ_JAGKRH010000254.1:0-3279 GCF_017939245.1 Aeromonas sp. PrichA-15
TACCGGATCGACATCACCCGCACCTCGACCATCAGCCAGTTTGCCGCCGACCTGGCCTCCCTGGTGGCCAAGTATCGCACCTGGTTCGACGGTATGATGACCTGGCTGACCGGCTCGGGGGATGTCGCCATCCTCAACCCGGACACCGGCGCCAACGTCACCATCCCCAGTTGGAAGAAGGTGGCCAGCGAAGGAGAGGGACAGACGGCCCGCGCCAAGGTCGAAGCCGACCGGGCAAAGACCGAAGCGGATCGCGCCCTCACCGAGGCTGACCGGGCAGCGGGGATCGTGGCTGCCGCCTCCCTGCCGCTGCCGGATGTGTGGGCGCCGCTCTCTGACAGCCTGCGCCTTATCACCGGTTATGGCCGTGACGTGCTGGTCGGGTCGGATGTGGTGGCGAGGATGGTCAACTTTTCCCGCAACTCAACGGCTACCTACATCGGCAAGGATGGCCAACTTAAAACCGCCGCCGCGAATGAGCCTCGCTTTGAAAAAGAGGGCTTGCTGGTTGAGGGGCAGAGTACAAATATAGTTACAAATTCTAATGTGTTTACTCCGTATGGAGCTGGTGCCACCAAGATCGATCAGCAACCTGGGCCGTTCGGAGCAAACGACGCAACTAGGATCGATACAGTAAATCCATACCAGGGTACAAACCCGCCTCTATCCTCATCTCTCGTTGATGGCGCCGTTTACACCTCATCGGTGTGGTTGCGTGGTGCTGTTGGTGGGGAGAACATTCGCATTGGCATTCACAACTCCACCACTGGGGTACGAGTCACATTAACTACAGAGTGGAAGCGTTATTCGGTAACTCAAACCCGCGCAGCTGGAACCAATGCGGCTTTTGTTATTCAAGCTGAATCTGCGGCTGTGTCGTTTTTTGTCTATGGCGCCCAGATGGAGACCTTACCATTCGCCAGCTCGTACATCCCGACAGCTGGCGCGGCGGTCACTCGGGCTCAGGACATTTGCTGGATACCCGTGCAGAATGCTGGTTTGCAGGGGCTTGCCAACGAAAAAACTATGTCCGTGGTTAGCAACATCATCGGAGTTGCTAACAACTTCGGCTTTATCCTAACTACCCCTTGGGGTGCGATTGGCTACACACGCGCACAAGAGCAGGTTTACGGTGTTAATACGTCATTAAGTGTGACCTCCCCAGTCCGAATCAACCAGCAAATCAGGAGAGTTGCGCGGTTCACCAAGGGGGGTGGGGCAACCGGACTCTTTGGTAATAACAGAAAAGACACGGAGACCGGTGATTGGATGATCGGCAACATATCGAGAGTCTCGATTGGAAGCCATTCTGACTCTTCAAATCTTCCTCACTTTGGCCACGTTAGAGACTTAAAGATATGGTTAAAACCTCTCTCTGACGAGCAAATCAAGGCGGTAGCATGACCTTTATCGACCTCAACCTCAAGGCGGCCGACAAGGCCGCCATGACCAAAGCCCTGCAGGCCGCTGGCTTCGTCAAAGACAGCGAAACCGGCACCCTCTATCACCCCACCGCCTCGCTGCAACTGCTGCCGCCTGGCATGGTCACCCGCCCCACCGGCGCGGTGCAGACCGTCGATGGTATCGAGCTGGAGGTGCGTGAGCCCGTGCCCGGCTATCACGCCAACGTGCGCACCACCGACGCCGCCCTGGCAGCCGCCCTGGCGCCGGTGACGGTCGTTGTTGAAACCCCGCAATATGTCTGGGCCTAAATTCTCGCAGAGCCTGAAATGTTCACAGTTAAACAAGGTACAAAAGATGGTACAGAATAAATTGGATTGGAAATTAAGGCATTAGATTCAGTTAATTATCGTGTGGTTACATAATCGTGGAAATAGAAGGTAGGCTTTGTCTGCTGGCTCATTTCGTGGTTCTGAATTGTGTTTATATGCTTGAAAAACAAGTCGTTATACGGAGTGTCATCTCAGATTGTCTCACTTTGTCCGATCTTGATTCAGTCCGTTTCAGACCAGTTTGGTACGTATCTGTGTACACGTCTGGGCGCGTTAATGTGTCAGTGAAAAATCAGATGGCCAATCACAGGAGAGTCATATGCCACTTACTGATGCGAAGCTACGTGCCCTGTATGGTAAGCCCTACTTTGGTAAGACGGAATTGTCAGATCGTGATGGATTGTCAGCTCGGGTCACCGAGCGTGGCACCATCTCATGGCAATATCGCTATCGCTGGCAAGGAAAAGCGGCGAGACTCAAAATTGGACGCTATCCCGACCTTAAACTCGCTGATGCCAGGGCTTTGATCCCTGCTATCCGTGGTGCACTTGAGCGTAATGAACATCCCAGAGTTTTCTGGGATAAGCTCCAC
This sequence comes from Aeromonas sp. PrichA-15, assembly GCF_017939245.1. Lineage (NCBI taxonomy): Bacteria > Pseudomonadati > Pseudomonadota > Gammaproteobacteria > Aeromonadales > Aeromonadaceae > Aeromonas > Aeromonas sp. PrichA-15. The sequence continues at coordinate 2,326 of NZ_JAGKRH010000254.1, forward strand.
CAGAAGCATGATGTCACACTGAAACAGTGCTGCGAGCATTTTCGTGAGCATCATCTGCCCAAGCTGCGGCCCCGTACGGTCATGCTTTATGAGCATACCATGCAGCGCTATTTCGAACCTCTGTTTATTGGTATTCCGGTTGAACAGATCCCGTTTTCCAGCTGGCTGGAGTGGTTTGATAAAATTGGCAAGAAAAAGCCGAAAAACGCAGGGCATTTATTGCGCAGGTTAAAATCCATTCTTAGTTTTTGTATTCGGAGAAATCTGATTGTCGGCTCCCCAGTGTTGCAATTACGCACGGAGGATGTGGGTTCTCAACCTGAGAGAGGTACTCGCGTGCTGACCATGCGTGAACTCGCTCAGATTTGGATTGCATTCGAACAGAGTAAGGCCAGCCGCGGATTAAAATTGGCGGCCAAACTGGTGATCCTGCTGGGCTGTCGCAGCGGCGAGGCATTGGGGGCGCAGTGGAGTGAGTTTAATCTGGAGGAGCAAATTTGGACGGTTCCCGCTGCTCGTGCCAAAAGTGGGGCGCCAATACGTCGGCCTATTCCTACCCGGGTGATGATGTTGCTGCAAGAAGCGGCAGCGAAATCTCGGTTAAAGGGCGGCCCTGTATGTCGCTCACCTGTGAATCCAAAGATGCCATTAAGTAGTGCATCTCTTATCCAGCTTGCAGAGCGGGTGAGAGATAAACTGGAACTGCCATATTGGCGTATGCACGACATGCGTCGGACGTTGAGTACGCGTTTATCGGAAGAACGAGTTCTACCACAGGTAACCGAAAAAATTCTTGGCCACAGGATGGCGGTATCTATTCACCAGGACGGGGTTGACGGCATCAGTTCTGCCGGGATGGGATAATCTGTCTTCTCGATGCACGCCCTGACCACGGCCCTCAACCACTCCTGTGGGCAGCGGCCCAATCGCTTGCCGGTCTCCACCAACGACAGG
>NZ_JAGKRH010000255.1:0-519 GCF_017939245.1 Aeromonas sp. PrichA-15
TGGCTTGTTCGCTGCGCACCAGCAACCAACGTTGCGCGACCCCGGCATAATTCGCGTGTTGCCAACGGCCATGATAGCCATTGCCCAGAGCGGTCAGCGGTTGTGCACCTATGGTTGCCACGGCCTGCTTTGCCTCATTGAGAGTGGCGGGCACCCGGGTCACAAATAGTTGCTGCTGTTGCGCCAGTAATTGCAAGGTATCGGCGCAGTACAGTGCGGCATCGCCGACCAGATAACGGCACTCCTGCGCGGCCTTGAGACTGCTCAAATGGCGACGAACGGTCTGGGCAAAGGCTTTGGTGTCATTACTATTGCCGCTCAGGGCCTGCATATAGACAGGTAGGCCGGCCTGATTTTCACAGATGAGCTCAAGGTGCATATTCCGGCCGATCATGAACACCAATTCCGATTCAACGTGAACACCATTTCCGGACCAATGTGAACGCTCATTCCGGTTCAACCTGAACACTTCGCCCCTCCTTTCCGGAAACAGTGTTCAACATCCCGGAATCACTGTTC
>NZ_JAGKRH010000256.1:0-3217 GCF_017939245.1 Aeromonas sp. PrichA-15
CCCCAAGTTCGATGGTGCCCACACTGGTCTGCAAACGGCGCTTGTCGATCTCCTTGATGGTGTGCCAACCGACCCCGGTGAGCTGGCTGACATGGCGGATGGGGAGGTACTGAACGAGCGCTTCAATCCAGCACTGCATGCGCCGGATGAGGCGGGAGCCAGAGGGGAGCCAGTCGATATGTTCACTGACGCGACCACAGCGCAGACAGTCGACGCGGCGAACAGGCAGTTGTAACCAGACTTGTCGGTCAAATAGGTCTCGCTCACGCACCCGGCGGATACGTTGGTCGTGGATCAATGGCGTGGGTTGCAGGCATCGGCGACAACGGGGCAACAGGTCGGCGCGAGGCTCAAGGGTAAACAGGGTGTGATGGTTGGCAGAAAGCGCTTGGGCGATGACGGTATAACCTGGCCAGAAGGAGGCAATATCAATATGATGCACGGCGACAGCAGGGTGATGGTGGTGGTGTGTTTGGAGACAGCCAGTTTACCAGCACCCTGTCTGTCAACTTCCACTTCCCCAAGATCCCGCGAAGAACCTAAAAAAAGGTCTTTTATATAAATAAAAGACCTAAAAGACGGAGCGGTAAAACCGGGAACATGCAAAGTCAGTCACGCTGGCCAAGTTGCCAGCCTGTCTGGAAATCGTGCCGAGACAATCCGAGGCGCCCTCATCGAAAACTGAGTGCAGCCTGCTTGCCCCACTCGGCAGGAGCAGGCTCCACCACCATTTCGGCACGGCGGTATAGGGTGCCGAGCAAAGCGAGCCCCTGGTGCCACTCCCCATGGCCGGACTGGGCATTGATATGGCCCACCTCCCCCGCATCGAACAAGGGCACCTGCCACTGCCGGCTCCAGAACTCTGCCCGCTCGAAACTCATCCAGGGGTCATTGCGGCTGGCGATCAACTGGGCAGAGACCTTGATGGACCCCGCCAACACCTCATCCGGGATACCGAAACGGGCAGGATCGGCAGGGGCAACGATGAAGATGGAAGAGACCTTGTCTGGTTGCAGTCTGGCGGCAGCGATGGCCGTCAGAGCGCCGAAGGAGTGGGCGACCAGGTGGACCCGGCTGCGCCGGCTCCTGAGCTTGCTCGCCAGCTTGGCGCTCCAGACCGTGAGATCCGGCTTGTCCCAGGGCAGACCCATCATTCTCTGCCACTGGGGAAATTGCTGGTGCCAGCGGCTCTGCCAGTGATCCGGCCCACTGTTGTGCAGACCGGGAACCAGAAGGATCTTGTTCATCGTGGTACTCCTATCTGTTGTCACAGGGGCCTGCGTCTCTTAGCGGCCCGGTTGGTAAATCTGGTCAAACGATCCGCCCTGGGCGAAGTGCTTCTTCTGTGCCTTTTCCCAATCTCCTTCCAGATCCTTGACAGTGAAGAGCGTCAGGTTGGGGAACTGGGCCGCTGTCTCCTTCAGGATCGCCGGATTGCTCGGACGATAGTGGTATTTGGCGATGATGCGCTGCCCTTCGTCAGAGTAGAGATACTCGAGGTAAGCCTTGGAGACGGCCTCGGTACCATGCTTCTTGGCTACCTTGTCCACCACGGCTACCGGCGGCTCGGCCAGGATGGAGACCGAGGGCACCACCAGTTCGAACTTGTCGCTGGTGCCCGGCTGATTGAGCACCAGCAACGCTTCATTTTCCCAGGCCAGCAACACATCCCCGAGCCCGCGTTCGATGAAGCTGGTGGTGGCGCCACGTGCCCCGGAGTCCAGCACCTTCACATTCTTGAACAGATCGCTGACAAACTGTTTGGCGCCCTCTTCAGTGCCGCTTTTCTTCAGGGCATAGCCCCAGGCAGCCAGATAATTCCAGCGCGCACCGCCGGAGGTCTTGGGGTTGGGGGTGATGATGGCGACATCCTTGCGCACCAGGTCGCCCCAATCCTTGATCTGCTTGGGATTCCCCTTGCGCACCAGGAAGACGATGGTGGAGGTATAGGGAGAGGCATTGTTGGCCAAACGCCCTTCCCAGTCGCTGGCGGTGAGACCTGCCTTGGCCACCGCATCGACGTCATAGGCCAGCGCTAGGGAGACCACATCAGCCTCCAGTCCGTCCACCACGGCACGAGCCTGTTTGCCTGAGCCACCGTGTGACTGGCTCACCACCACATCGTCGCCGGTTTTGGCCTTCCACTCCTTGGCAAAGGCACTGTTGTACTCCTGGAACAGCTCCCGCGTCGGGTCATAGGAGACATTCAGCAGGCGCACCTCGGCGGCCTGGACCTGACCGAGAGCCAGCAGGGAGAGAACGGTGAGAGCGGTCATTCGCAGTTTCATGGTGATACTCCATATCGTTGGGTTGAGTACAGCATGCCCGCTTATGCATATTCCATGAAGAAAGAAAAAGCGCTTTGCTTATCTCTTATCCGCATATGAGCTCCCGATGGTCCTCTGGCACTCTCGGCCAGAGCGTATTCGCGTGCTTGCGATGCTCATCTCCAGACACGACAAAGCCCGGTCGATTGGCAGGGCGGGGAAAAGATGGAGGAACAAAGGCAAACCAGAGCGAAGGGTAGGCCCTGGGTAAAGGGACAATGCCAGACACGCAAGCACCACAGGGGGCAAGAGGCGGGTTGTCAGTAACAGGCGGCAGACCCGTCGGTTGCCTCTTGTTCCCTGAGCTCTTATCCAGACGCCAGAAAGCAAAAAGGCCTTCCCGTCAGGGAAGGCCTTTCAATTTAGTGGCGGAGCGGACGGGACTCGAACCCGCGACCCCCGGCGTGACAGGCCGGTATTCTAACCGACTGAACTACCGCTCCGCATTCGGTTAGCTTTCGCTAAATCTTTTGCTGCTTGTTTGTGAGGTGTCATCCTCGCAGCCGGTTTTGTGATTCTTCACATCACCGTTTAATTGGGTGCCTGGCAGTGTCCTACTCTCGCATGGCGAATGCCACACTACCATCGGCGCTACAGCGTTTCACTTCTGAGTTCGGCATGGGGTCAGGTGGTTCCACTGCGCTATTGCCGCCAGGCAAAATCTTCAATCTCGGAAAGCTGATGTGAATAACGACTTCGCTAGTTGCTTGTCATTATCACTGAATTTGTAAGTAGTTCATGCACTTGCTACAAGGCCAGAAACACTTCTTGGGTGTTGTATGGTTAAGCCTCACGGGTAATTAGTATGGGTTAGCTCAACGTATCGCTACGCTTACACACCCCACCTATCAACGTTGTGGTCTCCAACGGCCCTTTAGGACCCTCAAGGG
>NZ_JAGKRH010000257.1:0-506 GCF_017939245.1 Aeromonas sp. PrichA-15
GAGCTCAAGCGCAAGGGGGTCTCCAAACAGCTGCTCTGGGAGGAGTACACCCAGCGCTATCCCAATAGCTGTTACAGCTACTCCCAGTTCTGTGACCGTTACAAGTCCTGGTGTCAGTTGCAAAAGCGCTCCATGCGCCAGATCCACAAGGCGGGGGAAAAGCTCTTTATCGACTACTGCGGGCCCACGGTGCCCATCGCCTCGCCCTCCACGGGTGAGGTCCGTCAGGCACAAGTCTTTGTCGCCGTGCTCGGTGCGTCCAACTACACCTTTGCCGAGGCCACCTGGTCCCAGTCACTGCCGGACTGGCTGCAAAGCCATGTCCGTGCCTTTGAGTTTTTCGGCGGGACACCGGTACTGCTGATCCCCGACAACCTCAAGAGCGGTGTCAGCAAGGCTTGCCGATACGATCCCGAGCTCAACCCCAGCTACCAGCAGTTGGCCGAGCACTATCAGGTGGCGGTGATGCCAGCTCGCCCTTACAAGCCTAAGGACAAAGCCAAGGC
>NZ_JAGKRH010000258.1:0-395 GCF_017939245.1 Aeromonas sp. PrichA-15
TAGTCGATGTTGACCTTGACCGTTTTGATGGCGACATAGCGATAGGGATGCACCGGTAGTGACCCCAGTGCCGGGCGGTCCAACTGCTCAAACGCCTCGCGTCGGTTACCGGGCAGCTGCTTGAACGGGCGCTCGTTGAGCTCATTCAACAAAGCCCGGATGCACTGGTTTAGCTCGGCAAGCGAGAAGAAGGTCTGATGGCGTAGGCGAGCCAGGATCCAGCGCTCGACGATCTGCACACCCACCTCGGCCTTGGCTTTGTCCTTAGGCTTGTAAGGGCGAGCTGGCATCACCGCCACCTGATAGTGCTCGGCCAACTGCTGGTAGCTGGGGTTGAGCTCGGGATCGTATCGGCAAGCCTTGCTGACACCGCTCTTGAGGTTGTCGGGGATCAG
>NZ_JAGKRH010000259.1:0-293 GCF_017939245.1 Aeromonas sp. PrichA-15
GCGGTCAGTCGCTGCAAGGTTTCTTTCTGACAGTGCAGGGCATCCATGGTCACGATGGCATCTTTAATATCAAGGCAATCAATCAGCTGTCTTACTGTCTCGATTTCCCCGCCTTTGTGTTGAGTGGCCTTCTGGCAGAGCACCAGCCCCTCACCGGTATCAAACGCCGTCACCAGATGCAGGCAATTATCGGACCCGTGTTGGTTGACTGCCCCTCGTATGGTCTTGCCATCGATGGCAATGATAGACTGACCAGCGGCTTGGCGACGGGCATTGACCCAGGTAAACAAGGC
>NZ_JAGKRH010000260.1:0-1404 GCF_017939245.1 Aeromonas sp. PrichA-15
TCCTGTCGTTGGTGGAGACCGGCAAGCGATTGGGCCGCTGCCCACAGGAGTGGTTGAGGGCCGTGGTCAGGGCGTGCATCGAGAAGACAGATTATCCCATCCCGGCAGAACTGATGCCGTCAACCCCGTCCTGGTGAATAGATACAAATGAAAACTCTATCTATTATCACCTTGACCGAATCCTTACAATGGATAGTTTAGCTACCTTTGATGACAACAAACAAAAACTCAGAAAAATTACAGCACAAAATTATGTGCGAGAATATATAAAACACCACTTCAAAAAGCATATAGACATACTTAACAAAACCAACTTCAAAAATGAAAATCTGTTAATCCCTGAATTACTAAATTATTTGGGTGTGTTTTATAAAAAAGACAACCAAACATGTGCAACACTACATGAGAAACTTGAATATTGTAATGAAAGGCTTTCTATCGCAAAAATTGACAATTCGTCATTTAGCATCCAACCAATAATCGCCGCTTATACTGCCATCATAATTCTGCAGGATATCGCGAATAAAACTAGCATGATTGCTCATTTTTATAATACATATAACATCCTTATCGAAAAACAAAGTCCAATACTGGACGATTTATATTTAAGCCTACACACAGCACTCAGTGAAAACTATGAGGACTTAAACCATAATGAATCATCCATTTATTTACATGATGATAATCAACCAGAAACAATATTAAGCAGTAAAAAACAGGGATATTTAGAGAAAATAACTTCTTACATATTTGAAATGTTTGGAGTTTGCACTCTATCTGATTCAGAGCTAGATTTGATGCCACTACTAGTAGAAGAGTCATATCTAGGTAAAATGGTCACGCCTCCTCCTCAATTTAGTATACCTATGGTTATTGTTGACAAGGATGCATCATTAGATAATAAGGCAAACCACCGTGAAAATCATGTGATTGCATTTGATCATTCTAAGGTCTCTGCTATTTCAGGGTTAATATACATAGAGACTAATAAATTTCAAAAGTTCTTCATGCAATATATACCTCTTATTAAATCACTCGATTGCATAAAACATAGCAAACCAGATGCAGCATTAAATATAATTAATAATGTGAAACATGAAGCACGATCATCATTTGGGTTTATTAAGTATTCGCTAGCAGTGCTTAAAATAGGGTTGATGTACAACTTAAAGCCAAGAAACATTAAACACCAGTCATTAAATGAACAGGTTATTGACATAATAAACCATCAAGGCATTAATTACATTCCTATCCTTGCGCAGGGCAAGATCGCGAACGTTTTTTAAGCAGGGCATGAGGATTTGACCGACCGAACAGGGTGTGATCTTATACTCTCTTTTACGGGAGTTTCGTCATGAACCATCAAGCGGCATTTACCCAATTCTTCTCCGAACTTGAAGACCC